>JASHXK010000004.1 GCA_030043575.1 Terriglobales bacterium | reverse complement strand
AACCGCGAGCGGCGTCTGCTCGCGCCTATCTCAAGTTGGAACATCTGCAGAGGACCGGATCGTTTAAATTGCGTGGCGCCACGAACAAAATCCAGAGCCTGTCGCCTGACGAAGCTGCACGCGGCGTCATCGCATCCTCCACCGGAAATCACGGCTTGGCCGTGGCGGCGGCATCGCATCATCGCGGAGTCGACGCCGAGGTCTACGTATCTGCACAGATCACGGCTGACAAGATTCGACTGATCGAATCGCACGGAGCACGCATTCGTGTGGCGGGAACTAATCCTCTGGAGGCCGAGTTGGCTGCGCGCGCCGCCGCCGGCGACGCCGGCAAGATTTACATCTCGCCCTACAACGATGCGCACGTGGTCGCGGGCCAGGGAACGGTAGCCATTGAGATCGCGCAACAGGTGCCGAAAGTTGACGCGGTGTACATTGCCGTTGGCGGCGGCGGGTTGATCGGCGGTGTGGGCGCCTACCTGGATTCGGTGTCGCCGCAAACGAGGATTGTCGGCTGCTGGCCGCAAAACGCACGCGCCATGTATGAGTGCCTGCGCGCCGGCAAGGTGATCGACGTCGCCGAGGAGCCGACACTCTCGCAGAGCACAGCCGGCGGAGTCGAGCCTGGAGCCATCACCTTCGATTTGTGCCGCGCGGTGATCGATCGCAGCGTGCTGGTGACCGAGGAGGAGATCCTGGATTCCATGCGCTGGGCGCATCGGCGAGGCTGGCCGGTCGAAGGAGCCGCGGCCGTCGCCATCGCGGCATTCTTTCAGGATGCGCCGCAGCTTGGCTCCAAGACTGCGGTCATCGTGTCCTGCGGCGGCAACACCTCGCCGGAGGTGCTGCGGCGTCTCAATTAGGACAGATCCGCCACTGATGTATGCTGTCCTTCTTCGAAAGGGTGCGCCTTCAGGCGCGCCGTAGAGCATTGCTCGGGAGGCGGCTTTCAGCCGCGGAGGGCCAATCCCTCAGGGCCTAAAGGCCACTCCCGCGCGGTTAAAGTGGCACGGCTGAAGCCGTGCTTCAAAGGTCGGATACACCTTCACGGGAATTGCCCTATCCGCCACTACGAAAAGTAAAACCCAGCCGCTCGGGCTGGGCTCCGAAATGAGGAAAAGTGCGCTGATCTACGCCCCGCTGCCTTCCGATGCCGGAGCGGGAGCGGCGTTTGACTGCATAGCCGGCTCCACATAGCTGTTGACCATGTCTTTCAGCTCCTTGCTGGGCTTGAAGAAGGGAATCTTCTTCGCCGGGACTTCGACGCGGTCCCCGGTCTTGGGATTGCGCCCGACGCGGGGCTTGCGCTGGCGGGTGCGGAAGCTGCCAAAGCCGCGAATCTCGATCTTGTCGCCGGCGCGGAGCGAGCGCACGACGCTCTCGAAGATAGTCTCGACGATGACCTCGCTGTCCTTGCGCGTAAGTTCCGTCAGCCGTGAAACTTCATCGATTAAGTCTGCCTTGGTCATCTCGCACGCCCCTTGTTGCGATACGGCATACCGTTTAGTGGTACAACGGATACTCTCAAATTGCCGCAAGCTTGGCAAGTACAAGTTTTAATTGACTTTCGGAGCCTTGGCTCGGCCCAACTCGGTTACTTCCAGAGGTAATAAAAGCCTACGTTGGTCTGCATGAGCCGCGACGCATCCGGCAGATAGCTGGATACATCGCCGAACATCAGGTCCCACAGACTCTTGCGGTCCTTTTCCGGCCGCACCAGCGTGGGTTCGCCTTTGATGCCGACCGACTTTGCCGTGTCGTCTATCGCAGCCCGGAAATCGCCAATCTGGTCAACCAGCTTCAACGGCACAGCTTCCTGGCCGGTCCAGACTTTGCCGTTTGCGAGCGCCCGTATCTGAGCATCCTGCATCTTGCGGCCGACCGCGACGCTATGGATGAACTGCGTGTGCATGTTGTCGATCAGGCTTTGCAGATAGGCGCGTTCCTCCGGCGTCATCGGCCGCGTGGGAGATCCCGTATCTTTGAACTCGCCCGCCTTCAGCGTGATCGCCTGCAGCTTGGCCCACTTGATCAGCTCTTCGTAGTTGTACCATTCGGCAATGACGCCGATGGAACCCACGATGCTGGCGTCGTCGGCAAAAATCTTGTTGGCCGCAGAGGAGACATAGTACGCACCGCTGGCGCCGACTGTCCCAATCGAAGCGATGATCGGCTTCTTCTTTGTATCGCGAATGCGCAGCACCTCGCGATAAATCTCTTCCGATGCGGCCGCTCCACCGCCGGGCGAATCCACGTGCAGAATGATCGCCTTGATGGAACTGTCGTCAGCAAACTTGTGCAGCTCGTCAACTACGTCCTTGGGATTGATAATCACGCCTTCCAGATCAACGACGCCGATCTTGTCGCCAAAGCCGCCGAAACCGTCCTTCTGCTGCGAGCGAACGGAAAAATACACCAGGGCGAAGATCGCCATCAGGAAGAGAAAGAAAGCTCCGCCACCAAGGATCACCCAAAGAAATGCGCGCGACCGCGGCTGGTCAGACATGGAAGGGTCAAGTGTAGCAGGAAATCCGCTTTTCGCTTTTCGCTTTTCGCCTTTCGCTTTTCGCCTTTCGCTCTTGGCCTGGCTTTCAGCAATCACATGCCGATGGCCCGCTCCCATGAGGCAGGTTTTAGCGATTTTGTGGATTCTGCGCCACATGAGGGGTCCGATTCACAAACGACCACGTGCTGACAAGGAACCCGCGCAGAGGTTCGTCAAGAGCTAAAGCCGTAGAGCGAATGGCGAAGAGCGAATGGCGAATAGCGATCAGCGGCCTCAGTGAAAGATCGCAGCAAAGAACGAGCCGACTTTGCTAAAGAAGCCGTGCGATTCTTTCTTAGCCGTCTGCGTATTGTTGGCGGGAGCCGCTTTCTTTTTGGTGCTGGCCGGCGGCAAAACCGTCGGTTCAAGCTGCACGACCTTGTTGTTCTCCAGCTTGAGGACGGCGACATTCTCGGTCAGATCAGGGATGGGATCGTCGCCGCGGAAGACAAATGGCGCTTCCACCGCCATGTGCTGCTCGGGCGAGGGAGCTGGCGGAGCGGGCTGCGCAGGTTTGGGCGGAATGGGAGCGGGCGGTGGTGGTGCAGCTTTAGCTACGATCGTCGGTGCGGGCTGTGACTTGGGACATCCGCAATTGCCTCTGTAGCCGCTCGCGTCCGCGAGATGACCACCCTTGAAGAGTACTGCCTCGTCGGGTTTGACCTGATACGTGGCATCGCCCATCGTCTCTGACACAACGATCGCCGCAACATTCCATGGCAGGGACTGCACGCAGGTATCGCCCTGCGGTGTGATTCGCACGGCGACATGCACGGTGCCTGGTCCGGGCAGAAGCAGCCGCAAGTCGGGCGTCAGCACGGTATCGGCCTCGGCGCCAAGGGGATAGTCCAGCTCCAGATTGCCGCTGTTCAGGCTGAGCAGCAGCTCGCGCCCGCTTTGCGAGGCAGTAAGAGAAAGCTTGGTCCCCTCGCAGACCAACAGGCTGCCGCCGCGCTCCAGCTTCAAAGTGGCTGCTTGCGCTCCCGCCTGGATGGAGGAACCGCTCAACACACTCGTCCCCGAGCCAGCCAGGATTACCGAGCCTTTGACGCTGGCGTCGGTGGCATAGAGCTCGCCGATTGCCTGCTGGGCAGCGGCAATCGCAGGCATCATTGATAACCACCCGATTGTGATCAGGGAAGCGAGATAGCAGCGCGGCCTCATCAGCAAGAAAACCAGCCTTCTGCCAACGATACACCATTCCAGGATATTTCGACGCGTTCCGGCGAATTAGCGATTTCAGGGTGCCGAATTGCACAAGCCCCCTGGTTTTCCGGTTTGCTGGCAAGTTCGAGGAGCGTCAGAACCAAGTCGATAGCTTTGCCGATCGGTTGGCCTTAGTCTCACGCATGAGCGATTGAAGCGCACGACGGCTGCGATTAGTCTAAGACTTGGGTATGGCAGTCAATAAATACAAGGCGCGCCGATACTCCACGTTCGTCTTCGGCGACACCATCAGCGTCGCGCTGCAGACCTTTCGTATCGGCAAGTGGAGATTCATTCTTACCTCGCTGGGGATGGTGATTGGAACGGCCTCGCTGATTCTGGTGGTGACCATCGGCCTTACCGGCAAACAGTATTTACTGCAACAGATTCAGAACATCGGTTCCAACATGATGGTCGCCGAGTACACCGGAGGCGGCATCTATGGCCGCGATGAGACCAGTGACTTCCTGACTCTCGACGACCTGAACGCCGTGCGGCAACAGGTTCCCGGCATCAGCAACGCCTCGCCCATGATCGAGTTTCACGACCATATTGCCCTGCGGGGAGGCAAGGAGCGGGAAGTTCTGGTTCTCGGTGTGTCGTGGCAGTATCTGTATGTGCGAAATCTGGATGTTCTGTCAGGGCGGTTTTTCGACGAGAGTGACACGCAGGCCCGCGACAAGGTCGCGGTCATAACCCAGAAGCTGGCCAATACGCTTTACGGGTCGCAGGACGCGGCCGTTGGCCAGCAGATCAAGCTGAGCGGTCTTCCCTTCACCGTCATCGGTACATTTCGTGAGCGCGTGGATACCTTCGGCCAGTCAGAGATCTCCGACGATACGATTCTGCTGCCGTATACGGTGGCGCGTTATTTCACCAATAGCGATGAAGTGAAGCAACTGTTCTTTTCCGTCGGGGATTCGGCGGAGGTGCCACGCGCTACCAGGGAGATTCACGCCGTGCTGCAGTCGCGCCATCGCCCGGAATCGGTTTACCGGGTCGACAATTTGACGCTGCTGCTGGATGTCGCCGGCAGGACTGCGGACACGTTGACGAGGGTGCTCCTGCTGGTCTCGGTGCTGACCCTGCTGGTTAGCGGCGTCGGCATCATGAACATCATGCTGGCGACGGTGAATGCGCGTATCCGCGAGATTGGCGTTCGCAAGGCGGTGGGAGCGACCAATGCCGAGATCCGGGCCCAATTCCTGATCGAAGCCATCCTGATCTCGCTGGCCGGCGGAACTGTGGGAATCATCCTGGGGCTCGCCCTGCCGTTTTCCGTTCGCTTCCTCACTAACTACCGGGTTCCGGTTTCAGGGTGGTCTGTCATCATTGCTGTTCTTGCGTCCAGCTTTGTCGGCGTATTGTTCGGGACGGCTCCTGCGACGCGAGCTGCGCGCTTCCAGCCAGTGGAAAGCCTGCGCTACGAGTGAGCGATCCGCCAGTCGCACCCTGCGCTTAGGCTGCAAGAAATCGCCTCCAGAAACGGGAAAGCTCGGGCCGTTTTGCCCGAGCTCTTCACTTTTCGCTTCGGATGCGATTACGTCCAGGTTCTGGCGATGCTCGCGTCCGTACCGTCTTTCAGGTCAAGCGAATCTCTGTCACCTTGATCGTGGAGCAGCTTTAGTTCACCAGAGCGATGCTCTCCAGATCACGTTGAAACGCTTCCAGGGTTCCTCCCGGCATACCGGCTTTGCACACTGCGTTGTGGGCTTCCTCAGCCGAGACCCCGTAGCCGTGTCCAGCCAAAAACATCTGGATCAGTTCGGCTGCATCGCGGGAATCAAATCCGTGAAGTAGCTCACTTCTCAGTGCGGCCAGCTCCGGGAGGGAAAACTTTTCTGCCATCATCGACCTCACCTCCGACCCCCTTCCGGGTTTTGCTTGTTAGACTCGCTTGACAGCTATTTAGTTGCAGGCAATTCGATTGCCGAACCCGAATCCTCAGCCGCCGTCAAGCGACCCTTTTGTGTATCTTCAACACCTTTGTTCCGAAATAGTTGCGAATACTGGATTTAAGTCGCTCATGCGATCGTGATGGATACCACCCTGGTGGGACGAACCGCGGGCCCGAGCGTCGTTTTGCTCTGATGCCACGTGTCAGAAGTCAACCATTAGCAGCCGATTGATGCCGACCACTTCCCAAGTTTGGGAGATTTGCACCATTTCGGGAAACGCTCTGGGCGATAGCGCGCAGTCTTTATTGACTGAACGCTCATTCAGTTCTTGCGGCGCGATCAGAATTGCTCGATGGTCGCTTCGTGTTCCAGCAGGATCGGAATGTCATTGCGGATGGGATAGACGCGCTTGCACTCATTGCACTTCAGCGCTTCGTCGCCACGCAGAACCAGAGGCTTGCGGCAGACCGGACAAGCGAGAATCTCCAGCAGGTCGGGCGAGATCATCAGCTTCTATTGTAATCCGGTTGGTGGAACTTCGCTCACTGCATCAGCTCCGCTTTTCGCAGGAAATCATAACTTCCTGCCGGACCGAGTTCGATGTTGTGGACACGATTCGTATGCACCAGGACGTTATCTAAATACCAGAGATTGATGTACGGCAGCTCCTCCGCGACAATCTGCTGAACCTCATCGTAGATTGCCTTCCGCTTTTGCTGATCCAAAGTGCTGCGGCCCTCCTGGATCAGTGCGTCGACGCGGGGGTTGGAATAGAAGGTGCGATTGGCGCGCTTGGGAGCAAAGCTGGCTGTGGCAAACACGTTTTCAAACATGTCCGGATCCAGATTGCCGCCGATCCAGCGCAGCGAATGGACCTGGTAAGCGCCCTTGGTCACGTCGGCAAGAAATGTTGCCGATTCAAAAGAGCGGATCTCGAGTGCGATTCCTACCTCACGCAACTGCTGCTGAAGAACCGCCGCCAGCAGACGGGTCGATTCCTCGGTTGAAGTTTTCATCGTAATGTGAAATCGCACGCCGTCTTTCTCCCGGTAGCCGGCCTCGTCGAGAAGCACACGTGCGCGTTGCGGATCGTGAGAATAACGTGCAACATCGCCGTCGTACGCCCAGTGTTGCGGCGGAAGAATGCTATACGCTGGGCGCGCCTCATCGCGCAGCAGGTAATGGATGATGGGCTCGGTGTTGATAGCGTACGCGATCGCCTGCCGCACGCGAACATCTTTCAGAATCGGGTCGCGCAGATTCAGCGCCAGGTACGCATAGATCGTGCCCGGAGATTCCATGACTGTCAGATCGCGATCGCGCTGCAGCGTCACCACGGTGTCAGCAACCAGCGAATTGATGGCAACGTCGGCGCTCTGCTTGCGCAACTCCAGTGCACGTGTCGTGGCGTCAGGAATGACTTTGAACTCCACGCGATCGAGCTTGGCAGGCGTACCCCAGTAATCGGGATTGCGCTCAACCATGACATTCCGATCCTGTTGGGCGGAAACAAAGCGAAATGGCCCCGATCCGATGGGATGCTGATTGAAGTCTTCGCCGCTGCCGTAAGGAACAATTCCCGCCGCTCCCGATAGGTTCCACAGCAATGAAGCATAGGGCTGCTTCAGGTGGAAGACGACGGTGTGATCGTCAGGCGCGTCAATGTGGCTGACCAGGGCGAAGGTGCTCGCCTTGGCGCTGCGAATCTTGCCGTTGATCAGCGAGTCGAAGGTCCACTTCACATCGCGCGCCGTAAGCGGCCGGCCATCCTGAAAACGCACGTCGTGGCGCAGGTGAAAAATGTAGGTCAGCGGATCGGGAGTCTCCCAACCCTCAGCCAGCTTAGGTTGCAGATTAAAGTGATCGTCGCGTCCCACCAGCGAATCGAAGAGCAGCTCATCGATACGCTGCGACTGCGCATCCACCCCAACCCGCGGATCAAGATTAATGGGGCTGCTCTCGATGATCATCACCAGCGTGTTGGGATCGGGTTTGTGCGAGCAGGCGACAAGAAAGAAAACCACAGAGACCCATAGACACAGAGACAGATTGCGTCTTGCATTCGCTGTCGAAGGTCGAGCTCCTGCATCTCGTCTGAATGACTGCCACATGTAGCGATACCGACCCTCCGCTGCGATATCTTCTCTTGCTCTTTCTTCTCTGTGTCTCTGTGTCTCTGTGGTGGGCCTTGTTTTTCTCAGTGGTGAAAATCAGCCGCTACGCGTAGCTAACCTTCCCGAGCACCGCCGGCCGCTCTGCTCCCGTTGCTGATGGCACATTTGAAGGCAATCGCCGCCAAGTTTGATAGGCCAACAGCGCGAACGCCGTCGCCTCCTTCGCTTCCGAGGGAAGCCCGAAGTCATCGCTGGTGCGCACGCGTATCCTCAGCGGCGCCAGTTCCTCGCGGATCATGCGCATGAGAGTTGCGTTCTTGGCGCCGCCGCCGGAAGCGATCAGCTCGCGAAAACGCGCCGGCTTGGTTGCTTCGGTCGCGACCAGCGGCAACACAAATCTGCGAACCGCGATGCCAATCGAACGCGCCGTCAGCGCCGTCGCTGTCGCAACGACGTCGTTCTTGTCTGCGCGGCCGCACAGGCGCAGAAACTCGCGCACAAATTCGCGACCGAACTGTTCCCTGCCCGCCGTCTTCGGCGGTCGCTGCCGGAAGAACGGCTGCCGCAACAGCTCCCGCAGCACGCGGTCGATCGGCTCGCCACGCGCCGCCAGTCTTCCATTGCGATCGTACGGCCTGCCGAACAAATGCTCCGTCACCGCGTCGATCACCATATTGCCGGGACCGGTATCGAATGCGACGACTTGCTCAGGAGAAGCGCGCGGCGGAATCGCCGTGAGGTTTCCGATACCGCCCAGATTCTGCACCACTCGTCCGTATCGCCGATGCCGATAGAGCAGGTAGTCGAGAAACGGAACCAGCGGTGCGCCCTTGCCGCCGGCAGCCATATCCGCGGGACGAAAGTCGGAAACCACGGGCACACCAGCCCTCGCCGCGATCACTGCCGCCTCACCCGTCTGCCACGTGCAGGCGATGCGCCGGCCCAGATATGGCTTCGCCGTTCCCTGATGATAGAGCGTCTGTCCATGACAACCGACGAGCTCGCACTGCAATCGCGCACGCCGTTGCGCGGAACGGACAGCATCGGCATACAGCGAACCTAGCAAAAAGTTGAGCCGCGAGAGATCAGCCACGCTGGCGGAGCGCGCATTCATCATCGC
>JASHXK010000078.1 GCA_030043575.1 Terriglobales bacterium | reverse complement strand
GATCGAAGGACTGGCAGAGGAACGCGTGCATCCTTCGTGGATCGTGCCCGGGGGCGTGAAGTCGCCGATGGCGCAATCTGCGCGCGATCGCTTCCTCGCCGGGATTCCACAGGCGCTGGCGACGACCGAAAAAACGCTCGGCATCTTCAAAGGCTTACTCGACTCTTTCCACGAGGAGATCGAGAACTTCGGCTCGGCGCCGACGATGTATGCCGGCCTCGTCGATCAGGCCGGCAACATCCAGCTTTACGACGGCAAGCTGCGCCTGCGCTGGCCGGATTCCGGCATCGTGCACGAAGGCATCGCAGCCGAGGAGTATCACCGCTTCATCGGGGAAGCGACCATCAGCGATTCCTACCTGAAGGCGCCTTACTACAAGCCGCAGGGCTGGCCGGAGGGGATCTATCGCGTCGGACCGCTGGGCCGCATCAACGTTGCCGAAAAGATGGGCACGCCGCGCGCCGACGCCGAGCTGCACGAATTTCGCGAGCGCTTTGGACGCGTCCCGCACAGCTCGTTCCTCTACCACTACGCGAGGCTGATCGAAGTGATGTATGCGCTGGAAGCTATGCAGCTCTTGCTGCAGGAACCGGACGCGCTCGACACGCATGTCCGCGCCGAAGCCGGCGTCAATGCGCTGGAAGGTGTTGGCATGATTGAGGCGCCGCGCGGCACGCTGATCCACCACTACAAAGTCGACGAGGACGGCGCCATCACCTGGGCGAACCTGATCGTCGCGACCGGCCACAACCATCGCGCCATCAGCAACGGCGTGCGGCAAGTGGGCGAGCACTTCATCAAGGGCGAAAAGCTGGAAGAAGGCATGCTGAATCGCGTCTCGGCGCTGGTGCGGGCGTACGATCCTTGCTTAAGCTGCTCGACCCATGCGCTGGGCGTGCCGGCGCTGGACATCTCGCTGGTCAATGCCAAGGGCGAACTGCTGGACCGGCTGCGCAGTTAAGGGCGGCTCTACGACTCTCGCCTATTGCGATCCGGAAGCATGATCCAGAGCGCCGGCCAGCAGCAGATTACCAGTCTTGATATCAAACACCCGGAAGCCGGTATTGAACGTCAGGAAGGTGCCGCGCGGGGAGTGCTGGGAAGGCAGGCCGTAGTAGTTGATCGTTCCTTGGAACTCGACATAGCACACCAGCATGCTGCTGGGCAGCACATTGACTCGCCCCAGGATGGCGCCGATGTCGCCACCGTTGGTGTCGCAATCCAGGCGGGTGATTTTCACGGCAGACGGCTTATTGGTGCCGAAAGCGCCGGGCGTATTGAGCAAGTATTGCCGCAGTTCGTCCTTGGTGTAAGACGGGCTTTGGCCCGGGTGCGTGGGATGCATCGCCGGAGCTCCGACCGGCTGCTGTACGGGGATTTCCGGATAAGTGACAGGCTCCTTTGGTATTGGCGGAGGAGCGGGATTGCTGGTGAGTGACGCAGCCAAGGCCGAATAGCGTGGCGCTTCGACGGCAAGGAAAACTCCCAGGCCGATCACCAACGCAAACAGTCCGGCATCGCGCAGCCACGGTTTTCGCATTCTTATCGACCCGTCCGTTCTAGTGCCCATATCCGAAGAGCGTTACCGTCTCCGAGCCCGCCCCCCCGCCGCCGCTGTCGGTCAATGTCAACGTTGCATCCGCTCGGCCCGCAACCGACGGCGTAAAGGTAACGGTGATGTCGCATGTTGCCTGCGGGGCCAGGGCCTCATGGCAACCCGTACTGTTTTTGGCGAAGTCACTGCTCTTCGTCCCGGTAACGTTGATGTCGCTGATCTTCATCGTCTCGGTGGTGCTGTTATTGGTGACGGTCACCGTCTGCGATCCGGATGCGGAATGCAGCGGCAGGTTGCCGAAGTTCAGCACGCCGGGAAAGAGTGTGGTGATCTGGCAGCAGAAAGTGTGAAACGAGCCTCCGTTGGGCGAACCGGGTTGCGACGGCCAGCCGATCCACGATCCCAGTGGCGGGTTGTCGAAGCTCGCCGTGCCGTCGACCTTTTCGAAGTTGAGGTGATCGGGGCCGGGCGCGTTTTGATACGAGTTGTTGATGAACAGCGAGCCGTCGGCGAAAGCGCCGTTGGTGCCAACCAGCACCTGCCCGTAGGCTGCACTGCCAAAATTGGTGCCACCCGGCATCCACAGCGGTTCAACGCAAGGGCTGGCTTCAGGGCAGGGCTGAAGATTCGTACCGCGGTTCGCTATCTTCACCAGGAACGTCGGCGCCGAGCCGGAGTTGAAGACGTTCAGCATCTGGAGGTTCACGTAGTTGCCGAAGTCCTGGGCCGGGATGGGCGCCAGACATCGCACGACCAGTGTCCCATTCGCGTATTCGGTGAGGAAATAGAAATTTCCGCCCTGGCCGCACTGGTCAAAATTGACTCCTCCCTGGATCACGTACCCGGCCTCGACGAAGGCATTGCTCGGGCCGGCATTGAGCGCAAGTGAGTTCTTGAGAAATCCTCCGGCGACCTGTCCGGAAAGATTCGTAGCGGTGCCTCCCGAGAGACCGCTGGCTGCGGGCAGGAAAACGCTGGTCTGAAAGCCCAGGATGGGATCGCCGGCAGGCGTGCCGCCGAAGAAGGTAGCCGCCGCCGTGCAGGTTTGATTAATGCAGGAATATCCCTGGCGGAAGGTCGGCCGGCGCTGGCACGAGTTGCAGCCGAAGAGACCGAGAAGGCACGCGATCTCCAGTGCCAGAATCGCGTAAGCGATTCGCCGTAGAGTTGGCCGGACGGAGAGTGGGGTGGCGCGCTCGGATAGTGCGGATGACCCTGGGGTCTCGTGGTTCACAATGGATCACCAGTGTTAGCGTGCGATTCTACAATTCGCAGAGTGGGTTAACAATGGTAATTAACGTCGGCGTCGCCTAAATGGTCACCTTAGCGCAAGCTTTTCTGCGGGTTTGTTTGGTGCGCTTGAGAGCGAGGTGGTCTTTGAGTAGTCTCCTAATTTCAAATTAGGACGCGACCTGTTGATGATGATAGTTGTGACGGAACAGGCTATCCGCGTAGAATTTACCCATTCATGAAGCCTCACTGGAAGTCGTTTTCGTTGGCGTTGGCGGCATTTCTCATCCTGGCGAGCTTGTTTTGCTGGCCGCAAAGCGGCCCGCCCGGAACCCAGAGCGCAGCCACGAACACCGCCACGGAAAGCTTTCGCATCGCACCTGAGGACGAAGTCGAGATCACTGTGTTGGGAGCCTCCGATCTTTCGATCAAAGGCCGCGTGGATCCTGACGGCGACATTTTCATCCCCCTGGTCGGCAGCGTTCACATCGGCGGCCTGACCAGCGCAGAGGCTGGGCAGGCAATCGCCGAGAAGCTGCAGCAGAAAGGGGTGATGACTCATCCGCAGGTTGGGGTATTCGTCAAAGAATACTCGCTGGGTGAGATTGCTGTAGTGGGGGAGGTGAACAAGCCTGGAGTCTATTCGGCCCTCGGAAGCCACCGGCTATTGGACATGCTGGAAACCGCGGGCGGTCTTACAGAAAAGGCGGGCAATACCGTCGTCGTTTCTCATCGCGGAACAACCGACGTTACTACGGTCGAATTACCGAAAGACCCGGTGGCGCTGGCGCACAACAATATTGAGCTTCAACCCGGCGATACCGTGATCGTGCCCAAGGGCGGAATTGTTTATGTGCTGGGAGAGGTGAACCGGCCGGGCGGCTATGTCACCAATACGGATGCCCAATACACGGTTTTGCAGGTTATGGCCGCTGCCGGCGGACCAACCCATCTGGCCTCGCAGAGCAAAACGACGATACTTCGCAAGGGGCCCGACGGGATACAGGAAATCCAGGTGCCTTTGTCAAAGATGCTGCAAGGCAAGTCTGCTGATATCGCCGTAAAGGCTGAGGACATTGTGTACGTGCCCAGCAACCGCCTAAAAGAGGTGCTGAACATGGAATCTATCACTACGCTCTCGAGCCAGGCAGCAATCTATCGCATACCCTGAGCGTGCGGCCACGGGTCAGACTAGCGATCGATACAGCTCAACCATTCTTTGCGCCACCGATGCCCAGTTGAACTCCCTCAACATCCACTCTCGGCCGCGCAAGCCCATCTCTTCGAGGGGCATTCGGGCCATCTTACCAATCGCGTCCGCTAAGGGCTGCGCTTCATTTGCCACCCACAGTCCACACCCCTTTTGCTCCAGCCGGCTCCACGGCGTGCCCGTGCTGGCAATTACTGGCACGCCGTGCGCCAACGCTTCGGCCACAACTATGCCAAAGTTTTCCGTGTAGGAGGGCACAATTGCCAGGTCCGAACGCTCGAACAGCGTTTTCTTCGCGTCCCCCGAAAGCTCTCCCAGCAGCCGCACTCGCTCGCCGAGTCCCAGGCTGGCGATCTCCCGCCTGATGTGGTTTACGTACGAGGCCTTGCCCGCACCTGCAATGCTCAAACACCAATCTCTGCAACCTTGACCGTCCAGCAGGCTGCAAGCTCGAAGAAGGTTCTCCAGTCCCTTGATCGGATCCAGCCGCCCGAGAAAGAGCATGCGGAGCCCGGAGGTCGACGGGCTGCGGTCGAGTTTCGCTGGCACCTCCACGCCGATGGGAACCACCGCCGTCCGCAACTTTGGAAATCTGGCTCGTGCGTCCTTTTCTTCCTGCTCGGAGCTGAGGTGCACGAGCATGCGCTCCTTTGCCGTGCCGTAATACCAGAGGAGATCCCACACTGCTTTGGCCGTCCTGCGCGAGGAACCGGCCCATCGCGAAATAGCGCCATGTGTCGACCACACCAGAGGCTTATGCGACGAACGACACTGAAAATGGGTCGGCAGAGTTGGAAAACTGTAGGTGTAGTGCAAATGTACGACATCGGCCCAGCCGATGTAGCTTGGCAGAAGTTGTATCAAGGTGGGCGCCACCGCATGACGTAGCATTCGGTGACAGTATCGGACTGAGAATCCCGCTTCGAACGGTACTTCTCGTGTCGTCTCCACCTTCAGCGTTTGTCCTAGACCATTGGCATCGGTCGTCAGGACGCGGACCTCGCAGCCCAAGGCGGGCAGGTTTCGGCACAGTTCGTAGGTCGTGACGGTAGGACCGCCGTAGGTCAGGGCGGGATAGAACGACGGGGCAACCTGGAGAATCCTCATGAGTCGGCGCGCAGCGGGCGATATCTTACATAAACAGCTTCATCTTGCCGCCAGTCAATGGTAAAGTATTCGCTTCCCAGGTGATCATTGCGGCCCAGAGTCGCCCTCGTGACGTCCGGTCTCGGCACGCAGTATGGAGGCATCGGTGTCGTTGCGGAGATGATTCGCTCGGCGCTCGAACCGCTTGCCGACGTCGTGGTCTGGCATCACCCACCCTTCTGGCCCCGCTGGGCGCGAATCCCCACAATACTCTGGCGAGTTGCTCGGGGGAGTCTGGCAGCTACCGATCTCGTTATTTACGATCACGTTCATCTGGCCGTTCTG
>JASHXK010000077.1 GCA_030043575.1 Terriglobales bacterium | reverse complement strand
CGCGCAGCGATGGACGCCTATTGCTGGGAGCCACGGTCGAAGAGGCCGGCTTCGACAAGCGCGTAGACGCAGCCACCGTCCAGCGCTTGCATCAAGCCGCAGTGAACGTTGTTCCTGAAATCGCCAGGATGCGGATTCACGATGCCTGGGCAGGACTCAGGCCGGGATCGCCAGACGGATTGCCCATCATGGGTGCGACCTCGCTACCAGGCTACTACGCAGCAACCGGACATTATCGCGACGGCATCATGCTGGCGCCGGTGACAGCGTTAGCGATGACGCAGTTGCTCACCGGCCACGCACCCGACTTCGATCTGGAGGCATTTTCGCCGCAAAGGTTTGGGTGACGCTGTTTATTTCATGAATTGCTCTGGTTTGTATCAGGGCACGACCCTTCGGCAGGCTCAGGGCAGGCTTTTGGTCGTGCCGAACGACGCGTGCTAAACATGAGGGCTTTAGTCCCTGGAAAATATCCTCAGGGGCTAAAGCCCAGTCTTTGTCCCGCCCGTAACAACACGGCAGAGCGAGTTGCCGAAAACCTCTTTGCAGCAAGTCTTGTGCCGTCGGCTGAAGCCGACTCACCAAGGAAATAAAGGCTTGGCGGCACGACTGAAGTCGTGCCCTGACACGTGTCCTCCGAACCTGGAGTTTTTCGCCGAGCTGTGAAAGCCGTGCCCTGATACAAGGCGATTCAAGAACCTTCCAATTGCTCGCTGGTGCTGCTGCTCACTACTGATCTGCCTGGGTGCACACGACATTCATCTGCTTGCAGACCTTCATCACGCCCTCAACCACTATCGGCGTGGCATCCGGCGCGGTAGGCGTCAGGCTGGACGCGATCACCAGTTGGGTGAGCTTGTCTCCCAGAGGCGTGGCCTGCAAGCTGGCGATCTGGTCGCCCTTCGAGAACTTGATCACCCGCTGCTTGGCGTCGCTGCTGTTGATCGTGATCTCGGGATGGTTCGTTTTCAGTGAGGTCAATGCCGTCTGGTAGACCTTATCGGCGGGGGCCATGAGAACTACGGTCGCCACGTCATAGCCGGCGCCGTTCGCCGACTGGTTGCTCATGCGCTCAACCCGTCCCGCGACGGCGCGCGCGACCATCACCCATTGCGCCTGCGCGCCGACGGCGGCGAATAAGGTTACTGAGGCGACAGAGGCCAACAAAAATTTCCGTACTTTCATCGCACGCTCCAATGCGCAGTTTTGTGTGGCCGGCCAAAGCCGGCTCGATCGCGAAACAAACAGCTCATCGGCCCCGACTAAAGTCGTGCCGTGACACTTGTCCTCCGAACTCGGAGTTTCCCAGCAGCTTGTGAGAGTCGGACCCTGTAACAAAGCGGATTTTGAACAGCCTCGACGCTCTCATTGTCTCGCCCCTGAAGGGGCTCGGGGTCATAATTGAGCCTCACCCAGCACTCCGCGCCAAGAGAAGGCGCTGCGTGCTAGGCTAAGCTGTTTCGCGCCTACGGCGCTCGATTACCGGCAGCCGCACGCCGCTGCCGAATTCGCAAAGCCAGTTCTGACGCAGACCCTGAAGTCGTGCCCTGATACAAGGCGCGCGAAGCCCGGAGTTTTTTCAGCAGCCCGTAAAGTCGTGCCCCGTTACCAAAGCGCACGAAATCCGAGTTCTTTCGCGCCGGCGCAGTCGCTCGGTCGCAAAGCGCTTTCGCCAGGATCCTACTTCTTGTCCTGTGGCGGGAAATTTTTAAACAGCTTGGCGACCGCCTTATTCAGATTGTTAATGTTCTTGTTGCTGTTATCGGAGATGGTGTCGGTTGCCGAGCCGCGCCACAACAACTGCTTGTTCTTGGCGTCCGCCAGTTCCACCACCAGTGTTCCCATCTTGGTGACGTAGGTGTTATAGGTTACCTGGTTGGGACCTCCCCAACCACCCCAGTACCAGCCCGGCCCCATGTTGTAGCCGGTACCAACCACCTGCTTCTGATCCTTAATGCTGTTGCTGTAGACGACCCACATGTCGGGATTGGAATCGACTTTGGTCAGGCCTTTGGCCTGCAGCTCCTTGTCAACCGCCTCGATGATGCGATCGTTCCAAAAACCCTTGGCGGCATGCGGACTCGGCTCCCAACTGTAGGTGTGAAAGTTGGCAAAATTGGCGGTGCGGTCCCAATCGATATCGGTCTTTTGCGCCAGAGCCAGCGTGGTAAATAAACAGCAGAGAACAGCAACCGCGAACATGCGCTTATACATGGAGAACGGCTCCCTCTGGAATGGATTGCTATGATGCGCAGCACATCATTGCATCGCCAAGATACTATGCTGTGCCTCTGCCGTCCAGCAGCGTGCCACTATCGCCTTCGTTTAATCCCAGGCCAGCCACCGCGTGCGGGAACCATTGCCATTAGGCTAACGTAATTAGGATGGGGAGGTGCCGATGTCAACCTGGGCCATTTGCGGCTACCTCTGGATAGTTTTCATAGTGGTCTGGCTGGTGATGGCGCTGCGGACTAAGACGACACAGCAGCGGGAGAGTGTGTCCTCGCGACTTTCCTACATGCTGTTTGTTCTCGCCGCTTTCTACCTCGTGTTTGGCAGGAATATTACGCAGCCTTGGCTGCGGCTTCACTTGTTTCGACCTAGCCCGATTTCTAACTGGATAGGAGTGGCGCTCACCGCTGCCGGAATTGGTCTTGCCGTCTGGGCGCGACTGTATCTGGGCGCCAACTGGAGTGGCACGGTGACGGTCAAGGTCGGTCACGAGCTGGTGCGGAGCGGACCGTACCGGTTTGTACGCCATCCAATCTATACCGGACTGATCCTGGCGCTGCTAGGTACAGCCCTGCTGCGGGCGCAGGTTCGCGGATTGGTTGCCATCTTGTTGCTCTATGTGGGCTTCAAGATCAAGAGCAAGATCGAAGAGCAAGCCATGATCGACACCTTCGGCGCCCAGTACGACGAATACAGCCGAAGCACCGGCGCGATTGTTCCAAAGCTGCGCTCGTAATTCGACAGGGCAACTTTTTACGCCAACCGGGCAACAGAAAGTTAGTGCCTCTTACGCAGTTATGACGTGCCTTGTTTTCTCCTGAATTGCAGTAGCAGCATGAGGACAGCCGTTCCGTCCATTCACCCGCGTTTTTTCTGCAGAGCCAAGCGAGTGTCCCGCACGAAACGCCCCCACAAGCCAGATCTTATCGTTCTGTGGCTGCTCTTGATGAGCAGTCTGTTCGCCTTTGCTAGGGATTCGGTTGAGAGTTGTCCGCGGCCGCTGCTGGGTTCGGCGGTTCAGAATCCCGCGGAGTTGCGGAGCGAGAACGGCGTCCTGGAAGTCACTTTGCACTTCAAGTATCAGGCGACCCTTAGCGGACAGGGGCCGCCACGCTATTGCTACGTCACCGACAGCGGAGCGGAGTCTCCGACGCTGCGTCTCCATCCCGGCGATCGACTGATTCTTCACCTGCACAATGATCTTCCTGCGGCGATCCTATCGCAGGCCCAGATGCCGCAGATGCCAGCCCAGCGGACGGAACAGACCGGCTGCAACGCGACCATGATGGATGGCGCGATGACCAACCTGCACTTTCACGGGTTATCGGTTCCGCCCACATGCCATCAGGACGACGTAATCAATACGATGGTGAAGCCGGGCGATGACTTCGATTATCGGGTCACGATTCCGCCGGATGAGCCGCCCGGTCTGTACTGGTACCATCCCCACGCGCACGGCTTCAGCGAGCGGCAGGTGCAGGGTGGCGCTTCGGGAGCGCTGATCGTCGAAGGATTGGACAAGGTCTACCCCTCGCTGGCGAACTTGCCGGAGCGGGTGCTCGTGCTGCGCGATCAGTCGCTGAGCCGCGTGCAGCAACTGAATGCGCTACCCCCGGCGTGGGACATCTCCATCAATTACGTGCCGGTGCTCTACCCCGACTTCCAGGCTGCGAAGATTGAGGCGCCAGCAGGACAGAAGGAGCTGTGGCGCGTCGTGAACGCTGGGGCGGACACAATCTTCAACCTGCAGATCGTGGCTGACGGGGTTCCGCAGCCAGTGAAGATTGTTGCCATCGATGGTGTGCCAGTAAGCGGAAGTTCGCCATCGCAGGATGAAACCAGCATTCCTTTGCCGCCGGGATCGCGAGCGGAGTTCGTGGTCGAAACACCCGCCGCCGGCCAGCGAATGCAACTTGTTACTACCAAGTGGGACACGGGTCCGCAGGGCGACAACGACCCCGCACGGCCAATCGCTGACATCGTAAGCAGCAATGAAACAACCGCTAATGCCAAAGCGCCGGAGGGGACGGCCAGTTCTGCGAAAACGAGAACAGGTCCCGCCTCCGACGACGTAACGGCAATTGTGCAGCGCCGGCTCTACTTCTCA
Source organism: Terriglobales bacterium (assembly GCA_030043575.1). Classification (GTDB taxonomy): domain Bacteria; phylum Acidobacteriota; class Terriglobia; order Terriglobales; family Acidobacteriaceae; genus Bog-257. Next base: position 2,070 of record JASHXK010000077.1, on the reverse strand, counting down.
CAGCTCTTGCCGGATCCCAGAGAGCCTGATGCTTCCGTTTTTTACTTTATTACGGTACTTGGCCAGCAGCCGGAGATGTACCGTATGGGTCAGCCGCCGAACATTGTCGTGCATCAAGGCGCAGTGGAAGATTGGACCATCGAGAATCGGGCACAGGAAGACCACGTCTTCCATATTCATCAGATCCACTTCCGCGTGCTGGCGATCGATGGCAAACCGGTGAACGATGGCACCCTGCGCGACACGATCGATCTTCCCTACTGGGATGGCTCGGGTCCTTATCCCAGTGTGAAGCTGCGCATGGACTTTAGCGACCCGAACATCGTGGGGACGTTCCTCTATCACTGCCATATCCTCAAGCATGAAGACATGGGAATGATGGGCGTCATCCAGGTGCTGCCACCGGGCGTTCCAACCACAACGACGTTGCAGGGCCCAGCGGCGATCGGAACGGCTACGCTGCTTTCGATTGCGGCGACCGTGTCGGCCAAGGGCTCGGCTTCCGGCGATCCGAGCGGCGCGGTTCAGTTCATGATTGATGGAATCACTGCGGGTAAGCCAGTTCCGGTAGTCGACGGCAAGGCAACGCTCACCACATCGTTTGATACTGCCACGACGCATACCGTTACGGCGATCTATGCGGGCGACAAAACCTATGCCATGTCGGCCTCACAGCCAGTGAAGTTGAAGGTCACCGAGTAGCGGTAGTGGCTCACTTTCAAACTCTGGCCAGGGTGGAGCACGCCTTTCAGGCGTGCAATAGGAAGTTCCCCTAGACACCCGGCTTCAGCCGCTGAGGTAATAGCATAGATACCTCAGGCGCTAAAGCGCATGTTGAATTGTCGCTGTTAATGCACGCCTGAAGGCGTGCTCCACCCCAATCCAACAATTCCGGCTCGATCCAAACTGAGCCTGTACCGTCTAGCCGAGCAACTGCAATCATCACCGGCTCCTGTGCTAGACTCGCTGCCGCCGCTCCAATCCCGGACAAGTAAGAGGAGCACATCCCATGCTTCGACACGTCTGCACCGTCCTTCTCTTTTCAACTGCGGTCATCGTTTCTCCGTTGAGTGCTCAGAACTCCGGGCAGGCCGCTTTGCAGAACGCCTTCGTCGGCAAGCAGGTGACCCTGCAGATCGATATGCCGGGAACGCAGCAGGGCGTGGACCTGCGCGTGGAACGCGGCGATCCCATGGACTGGAAGCAGTACTCAGGCCGTCTGAAGCAATATGGCCCGGCACTGCGTAGCGGCGACCGCGCTACGGTAACCACTTTGGTCGTGAAGAAGAACATGATTGAGTTTCAGCTCGACGGCGGCGGCTTCGGAACTTTCTGGGACGACACCAGCACCACGGTCACTCCCTATCATGTCGAGAAGAGCAGCTACGAGAAACAGTTGGAGCGCGACCTCAACAACACCAGCGATCCGCAAAGGCGGCGGGATCTGCAACGCCAACTGGATTATGAACGCTCGCGCCGCGAACGGGAACAGCGGGCCGACGACCGCGCCGCCTCCATCGCCAGCCAGCTCAAAGCCCAGCAGGTCGCCGAGAAGCGCCTGCGCGGGGGATCGCGATTCAACCTGCGCTGGAGCGGCAGCGTTCCTCAGGACCAGCTCACGCCGGATGCGGTGATGAAACTGCTGGATGGCTATGTCGACTTCGGAGATCTGCAGGCGGAGAAAGCGATCCTGGAGCCGGTCGCGCAGAATACCGCGGAGAACGCCACTGCTCCCGCCCAAGGCGCGCCGGCGTCTCCGATTGCCCAGCTCAAGCGCGGTATGCAGATTGGCGAGGTCAGCCAGCTATTGGGTCTGGGCCGGCAGCTTTCGCAATCAACGTCGGAAGAGGGATTGAAGACGCAGATCTTCGAGTACCTTCCCAACGACTATCGCGTGGAGGTGACGTACGTGGACGGAGTGGTGGTGCGGTATTCGATCAGCTCGCGGTGAGTGGAAACGAGCTGTCCCGGGTTCCAAAGGCGAATCTCTTAAGAAAACACCAAAAACGTCAGGGAGATGGGGTAATCTATCGCCATGGCAGCCAATGCGACAGTGCCCCCTCTTCATTC
>JASHXK010000076.1 GCA_030043575.1 Terriglobales bacterium | reverse complement strand
CCCGGATCGTCCACCAGGATCTCGATGGTCGATACTACTACGGGTGTCTCCAGTTTCGGATGAAAACGTTTCGGTTCTTTGTTGACAAATTCGGTCTCACCCCAAGTCCCGCAGGGAGCGACGTCATGGACCTGATCTACGATTGCGGCTTCCAGAAACGGTTGGCTGTACGCATGATCCTCGACAACCCCGAGAACTGGAAGCACTGGAGAAATACAGCGCAACGCATCGGATTACCACCAGCAGCTACCAGTACATCGGATTTGGCGCTCACAGCCCGATCTGATCACTCGTGTCCAGCAGATAACAGAACACCGGGTGACCGGTAGCAGCGTTTCACCAACGACAGCGCCGCCATTAGAATCCCTGCGCACATCAATTATCGGTCAAAACGCGGCCCGAAGGATAGCTCCTCCACTTGGAGGTGGGATATCTACTAGGGTTCAGTCCTTCTTTGGCTTGGGCGCCAGTTTCGTGTCGAAGGCGTTGTGATATGGTGACTGGACCGCCGGATGGAGAGCGTCACTCGATGCCGTAGAATCCCACCTGTCTGGCTGATGGGACTCGCGTACCTCAGTTACGGCATGGTGACCGGATTCTCTGTTTTTTCTCTGGCGCAAACCCTCGCGGCACGCCATGTGCCGGAATCGACGATCGCAAGCGTTACAGCGATCGTAGCTTCTCCCACCTTTTTCATTTTTTTCGCGAGCCCAATCCTTGATGTCTGGTTCAGTCGACGCGCGTACGCCACCGGGCTTACAGCGGTAGCCGCGGCGCTGCTGGGCGCAAGCGTGCTCCTGTTGCGGAATCTGCTACTGGTCGAGGTCGCGCTGTTTATTGCCATGTCAGCAATCACGATGGCAACTTTCGCGTTGGGAGGATGGCTTTCCGCAGTGGTCACGGGGGCGGCTGAGACCCAGCTTGGCGCTTGGATCACAGTGGCCAATACTGCCGGATTCGGATTGATGTCGCTGTGTGGGGCCGATCTGGTACAGTACGTGCCCGCCCCTCTGGTAGCGCTCGTGTTGGCGACGCTGGTGATACTGCCGGGGTCCATCTTTTTGCTGATCCCCTCGCGCGCCCCTGACGAACGATTGGCAAAGGAGACCTTTCGGGCATTCAATGCCGATATATTGGCGCTGCTGCGCCGGCGTGAAGTCGTTATCGCGCTTGTGCTCTTTGTCTTGCCGTGCGGGACATTTTCACTCACGAACGTGCTAGGCGGCTTGGGCAACGAGTTCCAAGCTAGCCAGAGGCTCGTCAGTCTCCTGGGCGGGGCTGGAAGCGCGGCGAGCGGAATCGCCGGCAGTCTCCTGTTACCCGTAATCGCGAAACGGATGCCGCTGCGCCCGCTCTACCTGATAATCGGCGTAGCCGGAGGTCTATTTACGCTGAGCCTTCTATTGTTGAGCCGGACGCCTGGAACATTCGCGTTAGCCGTGCTGGGAGAAAACGCGATCCAGTCGATCGAAATTGCATGCAGCCTTGCGATCGCATTCGAAATTATCGGGAAAGATAATCCTCTGGCCGCGACCAATTACGCGTTCCTGTCGGCAGCGTTCAACGTCCCGATTTTCTATATGGCATTAGTCGACGGCTGGGGCTATAGCAAAGCGGGCATCATTGGCGAATTTGGCGCCGATGCGGCGCTCGGGATCGCGGCCTCGCTCGCGATGGGAGCACTCTTGGCGCTCGGATGCGCGAACCGACCCGCAAAGACCTAGGCGGGCTCATCTGCCGGAGCGACTGGTAAAGGCCGCATACGATTTGCTGTGCGACACGCATCATGGAGGGTACAAATATTCGGATGGTTCAGCGCCGCGATAGCGTGAGCTTCCTGCTCGAATCGCGCTGTATGCTGGCCCTTCAGTTGTTTGATCGCGACGATGCGGTAAAGACGCGTGTCACGTGCCTTGTATACCTCTCCCATGCCGCCCGCACCGATGGCAGCGAGAATCTCATAGGGTCCCAAACGAGTGCCGGGAGCCATGAGACATATGGGGTCTAACGATTCTACGCTACCGAGATGTCCTGCGCAGCGGATTGGGAATGATAACGCCGTAGACTTGAGGAATCCACTTGCCTGGATAGTTCGGAGAAGCGCTGTCGTCGACTGGGCAGACGATAGCTGTTGCGAACAGCCCATGTCGCGAGCAATGAGGCAAGGGGGCCGGCGTTCGAGGAAACCGAGGTTGCGGGCGGGGTGCGGTGCCTCAATGGGAGTGGAGTTCCGGAATCATCCTGAGACCGCTCTTGATGTCGTGACTATCCCCCGATGCATCACTCTGTCACAAAGGGCCCACGCCACGGCCGACTTCCCATCATCTGTCCGAGATCCCTAATACCAGCAGCATCCCTGGGAACTCCGTCAGTTCGCGAGCGGTGGGCCGCCCGGCAGCACGATGGTGCCGGATGTCGGCGCATAGGGGCGGCGCGTCGCCGTGAACTTGGCGTTGAGATATTCGCCCATGTAGAGCGTACCGGAGACGGTGTCTCCGAAAACGGTACCCGCGAAGATGTAAGGTACGGAATCTCCGCTGCCGCGCTCGGAAGTGTTGCTGCGAAGTTTTATCTGGCCGCCTTCGATAGTGCCTTGCACATCGCGCACGGAGAAGTCGCTCTTGTGCGAGCCGTTGACGCGGCCTCCATCCTGCTGCAAGAACAGCTGATGCTGGCTCTTGCTGCTGAAGAACTCGACATTGACGTCCCAGCGCCCGCTGAGATTAGTTTCCGGGGCAGCTGGCTCGGGTCGCGGACTGCGTTTTACCGAGAGCACTTCGTGAATCCGTTCGGCGACAATTCTATCGTCGCCCGGCTGCATCATCCAGGCGGTTATGGAGATCGAGGTCTTACCATTATCGGGCTCACGTCTATTCCGCCCGCCTTCCCCGCCGCCGAGTGCGATCCTGGGCTTCGTCCGCGC
>JASHXK010000075.1 GCA_030043575.1 Terriglobales bacterium | reverse complement strand
AGGGCGTGAGTAAGTACTCGATCCGCTGCTGCCCGGATTCGTGTGCTCGCTTGCAGCCGGCGGCCGACTGTAAGTACTCGAATTCTGCCTGGCAGGCGCATACTTGTACTGCGCTTCCATTAATGGTGGCGCCAGCAACAGTGCCGATAACATCACGGTGGCCGCTGCCACCACGATTTTTGATACATTCACTGTCTTTTTCATGTCCTCTCCTTTCGAGCGTTTGCTCTCACAGGCAAATGCGTTGTCTGACGGAACAAGGGGCAGGGGACAACTGGTTTCTTTTGGTGGCAAAGATGAGGCAAGTGACAATGGAATGCGGCAATGCATGTGCCGAACTGTGCTCGCAGGAAGCGTTTCTTAAGTTTGCCGGCAAGCACTCACAGACGTAGCAATATCGATGGAAAGATGAGCGTGGATGAAGTGTGCGGAATCTACAGCTGCGGAGGGCCGAATACTGGTTTTTGGGGCGCCGCGGAACAGAACTTCGGGACGGCGCCCGCGCAGCTCTGGTCAGTCGGGCGCCTATCGAACCTGCGCCTGACAAGCGGCCTTGACGAAAACCATGCAGGTATAGGGTGAGTCGCCGCCACCCAAGCACGTGGTTCCGGTCGTCTCGACGTCCACGATCGTCCCAACGCAGATGGCGTTGACCTGCTGCGTCGCATTGTCGGTAGCCTCGCTCACGGCCGAGTCGCGATCGTCTTCTTGAGCCGTACCGCTGCCAAACAGCCACATGGTGATTGTCCGGGCTTCAGCGACCGCAAAAACCGACACCATCAGGATCACTAGAGCCAGTATTCTCTTTTTCATCGTATTATCTCCTTGTTTCGTCATTTGGGAGCGTTTCCCGCTCTCACACGGACATGCGGATCACGGCGAGAAAGGGGCAGCCGATGAAGAAAATTCTCTCCCGAGCAAACTTTGCCCTTTTCAACCGATTAATGCGCATTCGTAATCGAGGTTACGTGCCGCGAGCCTTTGCGGGTTGATTCTGGCCATGAGGCGGCGCGGCAGCTATAATCTCAAGATGCCAACGGGGGGGATGATGTCCGGCGCCGAGCCGTCTTCGAGTGCGGAACAGGTTCTTCTCGAGACCTGCAGCAGAAGGGGCGAATCGCCCGAGGAACTCTTTTCCCTCGTATATCAAGAGTTACGGCAGGTGGCCCGAGCCTATATGCGCCGGGAGCGGCCCGATCACACCATGCAGGCGACCGAGTTGGTAAACGAAGCCTATCTACGCCTGTTTGAAGGAGAGCCGTTCCGTTGGGAAAATCGCAAACACCTGTTCTGCACCGTGGCGCGGGCGATGCGTCATGTGCTGGTGGATCATGCCCGAAGTCACCAGGCCGATCGCCGTGGCGGTGAGTATAGGAAGGTCTCGCTCGACGCGCAAGGGCCCGTGATCTACCAGGATCTGCCGAGGTTCCTCGCTCTCAATCAGGCGCTGGAACGGTTGGCGAAACTGAATGCGCGCCAGGCACAAGTGGTTGAACTACACTCCTTCGCCGGATTGACCGAGGAAGAAGCGGCCGAAGTGCTCGACGTTTCCGTGAGAACGGTCAAGAATGATTGGCGCTTCGCCAAGGCTTGGCTGAAGAAGGAGATGGGAGGATCGGATGACTCCGGAGCGGCACGATCGGATGCAGAAGATCTTCGAAGCGGCAGTTGATCTTCCGCGCACGGATCGGAAGGCATTTCTGCGCGAGATTTGCGGCGGCGATGCGGACTTGGAGGCGCGCGTCCTCGATCTGTTAGAAGCGGATCAGAGCACCGATTCGACCGATACGCACGAGCTCACTCCCGAAGTGGCGGCAATTGCGGTACAGGCGTGTCCGCAATGCGGCGAGTGTTACGATGCAGCCCTATTGGTCTGCCCCCGAGATCACCGGCAGCTCGATTTCGCGCTTTCCGGCCCTCTGCTGATCGATGGCAAATACAGGATCGAACGACTCATAGGGCGCGGAGGAATGGGCGCGGTTTATCTGGTGACTCACATTCACCTCAACAAGAGATTTGCACTCAAGGTTATCGCGACCGAAGGCGTTGTTCCCGAATCCTACCGCAACAATTTTGAAAATGAGGCACACGCTCTGGGACGGTTGAGCCATCCCAACATAGTCACCGTGACGGACTATGGTGTTGACCTCCGCGGCGGCGGGAGGCCGTATCTGGTGATGGAGTATCTAGAGGGCGAGACGGTTCGCCAGTTCGTACAGCGCCGCGTCGCCCTACCCTTTGTTGAAGTTATCCCCCTGCTGCGGGATATCGCCAGCGCCGTCGATGCCGCTCACACACAAAAAATCGTTCACGGCGACCTGAAGCCTTCCAACCTATTTCTGGCCAAGGAGGCAGGGGGCGGGCACCGGGTGAAAGTGGTCGATTTCGGTCTGGCACGCCTGGCGCCTCCGGGCGAGGGTGAAGCCCACCAGACCGCGTCGGCGGGTCGAAAATCCTCTAGTGGCTCGGTACACGGCACGCCCGCCTACATGGCCCACGAGCTGTTCGCGGGCCAGGACGCACTGCCCGCAAGCGACCGCTTTGCTATGGGCGCTCTCAGCTATGAGATCCTTACCGGCGCGTTACCGTTCGGAGCGCGCGTTTGGGAGGTGCGTGAGAATCAGCACAGAGCGCCGGCAACCCCATCGTCATGCAATCCAGGGATCCCGGCGGAACTGGACGCGCCGCTACTGGCCTTGCTGAACCCTGTCGCAGAGCAACGCCCAGCGTCCTGTGTGACCGCGGTATCTGCCATGGAAGCGGCATGGCTGCGGGCAAGCCAGCGTAAATGGCGGGAGCGAGAGGTCCCTCGCCGGTTTGCTTATGCTGCCATGGCGACCGCAGCAGCGATTCTGATTGCGGCATCCGCGGACCAATTTCGACTAGTGCAGATGCTCGAGGAGCGGATCGAGGACGCGCGGTTTGCCGCAGTTCCTCCTCAGCCACCGGATCCGCGGGTGATAGTGGTTGCTATCGACGACGCTTCCCTGGCGGAGGATCCCCGGCCTCTTGCCGAGTGGGGTGATCGGTGCGGGCGCATGATCGAACAGATTTTCGCCGGTGGCGCTCGCGCGGTCGCCATCGACATCATGCCGGATCACTGGCGTGAATCGCAGGGGTATGCTCGGGCGATTCAGCGGCACGCGGACGGGCTGGCGCTAGCGGAATCCTCCACACCTGGCGGCGAGGTGTACGGACCCAATTCTGTTAGTCCACTCGTGGCGTACATGATCGGCCCAGATCGCTTCCATGCAATGTTTGGTTTTGCGAACCTCGACTACGACCCTGACGGAAGGGTGCGGCATGCGCGCGTTCTGTATCTTGATCGTACGGGCAAGAAGCAACCGTCGTTTGCCGCTCGTGCGGTCCACGTTGGTTTAATGGAGCCGGGTTCGTACCCTCCACACGAGGGTCCAGTCTGGATCGATTACCGTGTGCGCCTCGAAAGTCTCGCCAGGATCTCGTGGAAGGATGCCGCATCGAACAACGACCTGTTTCGAGACAAGCTGGTCATCATCGGCGCGGATTATACGGGATCGGGCGATCAACATCGCGTTCCGGCAAGCATTAGCCCGAGTTTGTTTTCCGGTGTCGTGATCCAGGCTATGATCGCAAACACGATTGCGGAAGGCTTTCCCGTGCGGGATGCCGAATTGTCTCTTTGCATGATTGCCGTTTCCCTGGTTTGTTTCGGCCTCGTTGCGGCGACACTGCTCTTTCCGCATCGTGCAGGGAAGGTGCTGCTTGCCGCTGGCGCATCAGCGTGTGGGTACGCCGTGTT
>JASHXK010000074.1 GCA_030043575.1 Terriglobales bacterium | reverse complement strand
ATACGGGCGAGATGGTGACACCATGTTAGTAATGACACCACTCGTTAGGATTCGGTTCCCAGCGAGATGTGAAAATAGCTACTTCATTTCCACACCTTGCCTATGCTATTCCGTGGGCATGCGTGGACGGGATCATCAACAGAGTCAGATGTTCAGTTATTTGTCGCCAGAGACGCGAGTGCGGAAGGGTCATCCGTTGCGGGCGATCCGAGTCATGGTGGACGAAGTGCTCACCCAGTTGTCACGGCGGTTCGACACATGTATGCAGTTAGCGGACGACCATCGATTCCACCGGAGAAGTTGCTGCGGGCGCGCTTGTTGCAGATGCTGTACTCGATCCGCAGCGAACGCCTGCTGATAGAAGAGATCGATTACAGCGTGCTGTTCCGATGGTTCGTGGGCTTGAATCTGGACCAGGAGGTATGGGATGCAACCCCTTCACGAAGAACCGGGACCGGCTGCTGGAGGCGGAGGTGGCCAAGGTGGACTGGGTATTCAGGTTCGCTTGTGCAGCCTACAATCTGGTACGCATGCGGAACCTAAGCCGAATGGCGATCCGATCTGCGTAACTTGCGGCGAGCGTGTATTGGTGGGGCGTGAAAGCGAGACCTAACACAGCAGGCTGCCCGTGCGCTACCAAGAAACACCAAGATCGGACAGAGAGTAATTCGTGAACATCAATTTTTCAGCAGCCTGCTAGGTCAGCCAGGTACCTTACCGGCGATAAATCCCCATAGCGCCCATTGGCGAGTCGGGTGTAACCGTTTTCGGCGTAGCTTGGGCAATGTCCTAATCTAGCACTGCCTTGCTTGGGGAGTGGGTGCGATAATAATTGCTCCGTGACTAAAGAGAGCCAAGAAAAGTGTACTTGTGTTTCATCAAGCCATGACCACAAACAACCGTGCGGAAAGCCGGCGAAGTTTAGGATCAAAGCGCAGGGATCATCTCGCGTTGCAGGAATATGCAAGGAGTGCTGGGGGAAGCCCTTCGTGGAATTGCCGGTTTCCTATTGCCTGGAGCAGACGTCCTTCTTCGGAGGAAATAGATAAGCCCAGTGCCAGCCGGTGCCGCCCAGGTAGATGACAGATCGTTGGCGAAATATCCGCATTGCGCAAGGAATTCCGTTGACGGCAAGTTCCACCTCAGTTGGAACCCACGAATTTGACCTTATCCTGGACATCCTAAATACGGCTTTTTGCCTTCCTACCTTCGAAGCGGAGGCTGGCCATGAGCCTTTGGAGATGTCCGATATGCGGAGCGCCTGCTTCGGCCCGTGTTTATCGCAAGTCTTTGCTCGGCAGAGTTACTCTGCCCCCTGATGATGACATGACCGTGGTGACGTACTCCTGCCAAAACGGCCATGTCTGCTTTGCAAGCTCACCGCCGGGCGACGACGATTGGCGTAGCGAAAAAGCCGCCTGACATCCTTCAAGTCCCGAGTTCGAATCCTGCGCCCCTTCTAGCTGGCCGAGTTAAGAAGACCTGGATGACCATCAGGCGTCAAAAGCCCGGCGTTGAGCTACTGGACCTGCTCGACCGCATTCTGGACAAAGGTGCAACCGTGTACCCGCCTGACCGTCTCAGGCTTTTGGCTGCTGATCTTCGGAAGATGAGAGCTCGCATTGTGGCGGAGTGTATTGAGCCTCAGATCGATTTTTCAACCAAATCGCGTTCCCTGCCGAGCCACCTGCGCCCGAGGCGAGTTATCTAGTCTTAGCTTCCGTGCAGGATGCCCTGTCCTTGTCGCCATCGTTTGGCGGCAGGATGGGAGCTACCTCAATCCTGAGCGCTACCCTCTTCCCTGCCGGAGCAAAACGAAGCCCATGCGCCGCTCAGCGACTCCGGATCCTGCACGGTGTTGGCGAAGAAGTTTAACGATATAGGACGTGGTAGCCGCCATCGCTGGCGCGACATGAAGCGTGGCGCTGGCCAGCCTCCGCTTATCACTTCGTAGCGCGGCGCAGATCACTGACAAAACTCTTCGCAAGACGTGAAATTCTGACGGGTGTCTCGGGAGAAGCTTCCCGGCCTTTGCCCACTCACCGCCATCGCGCCCACGGCGGGAAAACAAGACCGTCGAATTCGCCTTCTTCTGAGTGCCCGCGTTGACTCTTTTCTTACAATCGATCGCCAATCTGCGCCCGAACGAGTCTCCCATGACGAAACTACAAATTCGTGGCGTGTTTACTCTCCCGCCATCGCAGCGTCACCGGAGCGGCTTGAGGAGATCAAGCCTGCCCGCGATCATGTGCATCGCCTTCTGCCTGGCGGCAGCAATTGCTGCCTCGGCGCAGAGTGTTTACTTCACAACTCTGGTGAATTTCAACGGCGCAGACGGCGCCGGGCCAGAGGGTGCGCTGGTGCAAGGCACCGATGGAAACTTCTACGGGGCAACCGATATCGGCGGCAACTACGCCGGCAACTGTCAGTCCTCCGGTCAGTTTGGCTGCGGCACCGTCTTCAAGATGACCCCTGCAGGCACGCTCACCAGACTTTACAGCTTCTGCTCGCAACCTAGCTGCAGTGATGGCGCGCTTCCTGTAACTGCGCTAGTGCGGGGGACTGACGGAAACTTCTACGGCACAACTTGGGACGGCGGGGCCAACCCCTGTGGCACCTACGGATGCGGCACGGTATACAAGATCACCCCAGAAGGCACGTTCACGACAGTTCACAGTTTCTGCGCTGAATCTAACTGCAGCGACGGTTCCCATCCTGTTGGCGGGCTGGTCCAAGGCAGAGATGGGAGCCTCTATGGGACAACCGAAGGGGGAGGCGGTTACGGGTATGGCACCGTCTTCAAAATCACACCCGTAGGTGCGCTGACAACCCTGTACAGCTTTTGTGCCGCTGGCTGGCCCTGCCCGGACGGCTGGGCGCCTGATGGGCCATTGGTGCAAGGTACAGACGGGAACTTCTACGGCACAACCTATATGGGCGGGACCAATGAGTACTGTTTTGGCGGTCCGGGTGACGCGAGCTGCGGTACCGTCTTTAAAATCACCCCCACCGGTGCGCTGACCACACTCTATAGCTTTTGCTCCCAGCCCAATTGCGCTGACGGCTTTTTCCCGGCAGCCGGGTTAGTGCAGGCCACCGATGGGAACTTCTACGGGACAACCCAGTACGGCGGAACTAACCTTGGCGTCGGCACGGTCTTCAGAATCACTGCCACAGGGACCCTGACTACGCTGTACACATTTTGTTCTCAAAGCGGCTGCACCGATGGCGCCGGACCTCAGGCTGGACTGCTGCAAACCAGCGATGGGAACTTCTACGGGACCACTGGCGCCGGCGGGGCCTACCAAGGCGGGACGGTCTTCCAAATCACGGCCACAGGCACGCTGACCACTCTCCATTCTTTCGGTAACGGGGAAGGTGTCACACCTATCGGCGACCTGGTGCAAGCCGCCGACGGGAGCTTCTATGGCGCAACCTGGCAGGGTGGAGTCTCTTTCGATGGCACGATCTTCCGCATTGGCATGGTTCACACATGCGCGACCTGCCAGCCGTGAGTTGAGAGTGAGATTTGTATTGACCCCGGGTGCCCCATCCTGGTCGCCAGATTTTGGCGACAGGATGGGAGCATCATCAACTCTCAAGCTCTATCCTCTTCCCTGCCGGAACGACACCAGCTCCCACGCGCCGTCCGGCGAGGAAGTCTGGCGGCGAAGAATGTAGAAGTTGCCATCGTCCGCGCGAACTTTATAGGAGATGCTCTCCGGCTCGTACCACTGATCCAGCACCGTCTCCACCGCGTACTGCCTTTCGTCCAGACGAAAGCGCACCGGCCGCTCGTCGGCCTTGTGTCCGGAATAGCACTCAACCTCGAGCTTCATTGCAATCCCATTATCGGCCATTATTGTAGTTGTCATCCCGAGCGACGCTCCCTTGCGAAGCGAGCCGAACGGGTACGCATCCACTTTCAGAATTGGCACTACGCAACCCCGCCCCATTTCATTGCAACCCCCATCCCCCTGTGCTACTTTCAAGGATGATTCGAGGTTCGCTTTGCGCGCTCAAGTGCCCGCTGGGCTAAACCGCAAAGAGGCTGAGATTTACTCCCGCCTCGATCCGGAGCGGCTGCCCCACCACATCGCCATCATCATGGACGGAAATGGCCGCTGGGCCAAGCGCCGCCATCTGCCGCGCATCGCCGGCCATCGCTCCGGCGTCGCCGCCGTTCGCTCCACCGTCGAGACCGCCGCGCGCCTGCACATTTCCGCACTCACGCTGTACTCGTTCTCCGCCGAAAACTGGAAGCGTCCCAAGGGCGAAGTGGAATTCCTGATGAACCTCCTGCGCCGCTACCTGAAGATGGAGCTGCCGACGCTGATGGAGAACAACATCCGCCTGCAGTACATCGGCCGCCAGCACGAGCTGCCGCAGGAGGTGCAGGAGCGCATGTCGTGGGCGCGCGAAATGACCGAGCGCAACACCGGCATGGTTCTGACGCTGGCGCTCAACTACGGCTCGCGCACCGAGCTGGTCGACTGCTTCAACGCGCTCGTCCGCGAAGCCTCGCGCAACGGCGGTATCGAGCACCTCAAGATCGACGAGCGCTCCATCGCGCGTCATCTGTATACCGACGGCCTGCCCGAGCTCGACTTCGTCATCCGCACCAGCGGCGAGATGCGGCTCTCGAACTTCCTCCTGTGGCAGGCCGCCTACGCCGAGATCTACGTTACCGAGACGCTGTGGCCCGACTTCCGCGGCACCCAGTTGCTGGAAGCCATCGAAGCCTTCCAGAAGCGCGAACGCCGCTTCGGAGGCCTCATCGGGGACAAACTGCCGGACGGAAACCAT
>JASHXK010000639.1 GCA_030043575.1 Terriglobales bacterium | reverse complement strand
CCGATGAGCGCAGCCGATTGGCTAGTACCGGGCAATCCTGTTATCCCCGTTGGACTGAAGGTCGCCACCGAAAAGTTACATACAGGCTCCTACCGGCTCGAAATCCAAGCCACCGATTCCGCAGGACGAGAATCCGAGCCGCGAGTGGCTAACTTCAACATCGAGTAGCATGTACCGAGTCCAAAAACCGGAGCTGTTGCGATAACTTACGTAAAATCCCCATTGCACAAGCAACCGGGTTGGCGCAGGATGATGAGTGTAATCGCCCGTTAACGCCAACTATCGCCGCGCAACTACCCCATGCTCTTCATAGTTTGCCCGACCATCACGATGGAGGGCCAACAAGGTTTTCTCAAGCCAGTTCCAACAGTTAGTGTCGCAACATAGCATCGGTGTTCTTGTCCGCGGCGGCGCCGTACGGTCCGGGATGCAGACCCTCGGCTTGCTTCTTCTCTTCAGCGGCTAGCTTATGAAGGTGGCTGATTCCTTTGGATTCCGGTTGGCCAAACAGCTCGGGATGAAGGTAGTAGCCACGCTCGGCCACGGGCTTGTCCTGCTCTACGACCAGCGGGTGGGCTTTGGCATACGCATCCTGACGGACGCCGGTGACCTGCCATGAAACTTTGACAGCGGGCTTGTCCGTTCGAATCCGGAAGCGGCCCTTGTGGATTTCGTCCGCAACAATGGCCTGCGCGAACTGGCCGATGACCGTAAGCTGATAGCGGAAGTCGCCGTTGAGCGCCTCAAACCATGCGGGAACCTGCACCGTGGCATCGCCGTGCTCGTCCGTGGTCACATTTCCGGTGTACAGGTTCATCATCTCCGATGATTCGATTGCCGAGTGGGACAAATAGCGATTGGCAGGGTCGAGCGGGTCGTCAATCTGAAAGTTTTTCTGTCCATTGACCTGAAGGTCTCCAACGACCTGGAGGTTTCCACTTAACTGGGCTTCTCCAGCAACGTTGAGGGGGCCGAAGCTGTCGAGTTGGTTGGCGTTCAAGACGGAGGCCGAGACGACGCTCGAGAAATAGGTATTGCCCAGTACGTCAATGTAGAACACCTGATTACCTCCGCTTTCCCCGTACAGCAAGTAACTGCCGGTGCCGGTGTTGTTATTGACAAAGTAGCCTGCAGCGCCGTACGGGCTATCTGTTTGGGCGTACAGGCCACTTGCTTGGCTGCCGCTGCTACTCGTATTAATGGCATACACGCCGGCGCTTGTGGCACTCGAGGTGGTTCCGTACACTCCCGGGCCAGTGCTGGACAACCCGTGCACGCCCGCGGCACTCGAGCTAACGCCGTCCACTCCATTGCCGCTGGCGGACTGGCCCTTCACGCCTGCAATGCTCGAACTGGTGCCGTACACCCCGTTGCCAGTGCCGGACTGGCCGTATACGCCAACATTGCCAGATGTCGTGTTCCCGACGCCATAGACGCCATAGAAACCCGTGCCGGACAGTCCCGGGCCGCTGCTGGACTGGCCGTACACTCCTGCGGCACTGGAACTGCTGCCGAACACTCCCACGCCCCCGGAAGCGCTGGACTGGCCGTAAACCCCAACTGCATTTTCGCTCGTGTTCGCGTTGCCAATGACGCCATAGGCACCCGTGCCTAACACTCCCGGGCCAGTGCTCGATTGGCCGCTCACGCCGGCGGCACCCGCGCTGCTGCCTAATACTCCCGGGCTGCTGCTGGCTTGGCCTAGAACGCCAGCTGTAGTGGTGGAGGTGCTCGCGTTCGCGATGCCCCAGACACCATAGCCGTTCGGGCTGTTGGTTTGCCCAAAGACACCACTGGCGCCTCCGACGATGGACGTCGCCTGGCCATTAACACCTGCGGCGTTCGCGCCGTTGCTGAAGGTGATTCCGGAGACGCCGTTGGTAGCACCCGTGAGGCCCGAAGCCTCACCGAGCACGCCAGTGGCGCCCGTCGAGGTGCTGATGGTGGAACCGACTACGCCGTACGCTAGGCCGGAGGTTGCCAGATTAATGCCCTGGACGCCGGCGCCTCCGCCGCTGTTCGTCTGCCCACTGACACCAATGGCCGCGCCACTGGTCGCTGTGGCATCGCCGCTCACCGCGTTGCCGGTAGTGGTAAGCGTGGCGGCGACACCGGCGGCGGTGGTAAGGGTACCGCTGCCAGAGAAGTTGCCGGCAATCGTCACGTCACCATTGCCATCGACCGTGAATTTCGTCGCGCCATTGTTTTGGCCGACCAGGATATTGCCGCCGGCGGCGTTGTTGAAGACGCCTGCCGTACCGGCCGAACTTGAGACGTAGCCGCTGATACCGATCGTGCTGCCGCTCGTAGCGTTATCGATACCGCGCACGCCCGTTCCCGAGGTGCTGCTCGAAGTTCCCCGCAAGCCATAAGTAAACCCGGTGGCAGAAGTCGCGGTGCCAATCAGTCCAACGCCAGCCGTACCGTACGCGACGCCCTGCACGCCATAGGCCGTGCCGCTGGGCGCGTTCGCGATGCCCTGGAGACCCAGGGTCGGCGCCGCGGCAATCACTCCCGCTCCCGTTCCATTCTGCGTGACTGCGACGATCTGATCCGTGGTCGAGCCGCTGAAGTTCGTCGGCCCGTCGTCGGCTTGGCCTGCCTGGACTTGGCTCCCCGCCGACTGGGTGTTCGCGCCATTCGCGGTGAGAGATACTGCCACTCCGCCGCTGGCGCTGCCGCTGTTCGCTGCCGACGTTGCCCCGTTCGCGAGTACAAAGTCTGAGGCGCTCTTGCCGCCGAGTGTCTCCGCATCATGCGCCTTAAACGCATAGGGTACGCTGACCATCAGCACCCGCGGCTGCTCCGGCTGTCCCTGAACCTGCACACCCAGCCAGCGCTGCTCCTGCTGCGAGAACAGATCGTTGGGCAAACCGGTCGCAGTCGTCGATCCCAGCAGGACACTGTAATTGCCGCTAGCGTCGGTGGTGACGCTCTGCGTCTCCATCCAGACGGCCGCACCGCCCTCCTGCCGGGCGTAGATGGCGAAGGTCACACCGACGGTCGACGAAGCCAGCGGCGCGCCTAGCGCATCTTTCACTGTTCCGCCGTAACGAATGAGACTGGGAACGACGACGGTGGCAGCTTGTTGCGCGAAACTGGGGGACGTCAGCGTGAAAAGTGTGAGTACAACAACCGCAAGGTTCAGTCGGCGCATGTGGCGCTCCTTTCGGGGAGGGAAGTTTTCTAGGAACGAGGGAACCCAGGGCCGGATGGCGGAATTTTGTTCGCGGTTTGCAGTACTTGTCAATCGCTATTTGGGTGTGCGAGATAGCCCGCCCGGTTATCGCCGCGAATCTTATGCGTCGAAGGCAAGTCAATGAAGACTGGGAGGTTGGTGGCGAGTCAACAGGTCAATTGTTGTAACATCCCCATTACACTCATTGAGGGGTCGGGATCGCCGGATGGGGTCAATGAGTGCTAACGGCTGATAGCAGAAGTTACAACCAATTGGCCCGGTAGGTCGCAGAGACACGAGGTTTACGGTTTGGCTTCCTGCAGCAGAACCACGTCGGACTCAGCGTGGAAGCGTGTCAGGACAAGGCTCTTGCCGTCGGGTGACCAGTCGAAGCGGGATATCTGCTCGGACTTGAAATTGGTGATCGGGTGAGCGGCAGAACCGTCCAGCGGCTGGAGCCAGAGATTATCCACTCCGTTCTCTCGAACCGTGTAAGCGATCGACTTGCCGTCGGGCGTGAAGTGCACTCCGCCGGAAACGTGGGCGTTGACATCGATCAGCTTGGGCGGCGAAGAGCTCTCGAGATTCAGCATCGCCACCTTCTGCGTAGCTTGCTTGGTCTGATCGTTGATGACTTGAACCACATAAGCTAGTGTTTTGCCGTCGGCGGAAGCCTGCATTTGCCTGGCAACGCCGCGACCGTGAAAGTCGTTGCCGCCGGGGGCCAGTTCTGATTTGCCGGAACCATCCAGGGGGGCGCGATAGAGCTGGAAGGCTACGGCGTCCCAGTAATAAACCCACTTTTCGTCGGGAGAGCAGGCCGGGTAAACGTCACGCTTGCCACTGGAGATCTGGACTGGATTCGAGCCATCGGCATTGGCGCGCCAGACACGCGCCGAGCTCCCACCTCCATGGAAGTACCACGTGTAAACGAGGTACCGCTCACCGCACGGGCTTGGGAAAACCACAAAAGAATTCGGGTCGCCGAGAAGCTGGGTTGCGGTCTTGCCATCGGGCGTTACCTTCCAAAGGCGTGAACCGTCGGTGAAAAGCAGGTTTCCGTCAGCGGTCCAGTTGCTCCCGTAGGCACTCACTTGGGAAGAAAACGGTGCGGGCTGGGAATCCTGACTGCCCTCGCCGGGAAGAACATAGACGTTCCGGGTCGTTTTGGTCTGCACCGTCGCCAAAGTTTTCCCGTCGGCAGCAATGGAAACCGTACGGTACGTGTTCGTGTCGCGAGTGACGGCGTGAAAGTCGCCGTCGCTCGCCGATATCCATCCGATCTGATTGTGCAGGTAGTTCGGTCCCTTGGGTTGATAGTAGAAATAAATCGCCTGTCCGTTGGGAGACCATACCATCTCGTAACTAAGTTTGTCGTCGAAGGTTGCCAGGCGGTGCGACTTGCCATCAGCCAAATCCAGCAGATCGATGCCGCCCAATGCGCCCTCCGGTACATAGCGGTCCGAAGCGAGCTCCTTGTCGTCGGGTGAATAAGCGAGAAAACCGGGAGCCGCATCTTTCGGTCCACTCCGCAAAAGCTTTTCATCATTGCCATCGGAGGATGCTGTGAGCAGACTGTAGGTTCCGGCCTGATCGTCCGTTCTCACGTAAGCAATGCGGCGGCCATCGGGCGAGATCCCGACGCTGCTGTCGATGCCACGAAGGATGATCTGTGGCGTGCCTCCCAACACCGGTGCGCGGTAAACATCGCCCCGGTAGCCGACATTACCCTGGTACTTCACGAAGTAGATGTAGTTTTCATCCGGGGAAAACGCGAGGCTGCGATAGTTGCTAGCCGAAGGTGGAATCACCTGCGTATCGCTGCCGGTGACCACATTGCGCAGCCACAAGCTTTGAATGCCGTTGTCGTTAATGGTGCTGAGAATGAACTTGCCGTCGGGAGAAATCGCGGCCACGCCGGCTTTGCCCGAGTTGGTCACCTGGGTGATGGTGAAGTTCTGAAACGGCAAAACCGCCGGCCGGCGGAGCAGCGAGTAAACGCCGAACGCCGCTGCCGCCAGCACAATCACGCCTACGACAGCCGCTACAACCAGTCCGGTCTTGTGCTGCTTCGCCGCGGCGATCACTGCGGAGCTGGACGAGTGCGCGGAAGAGGCCGCGCTGCTGGAAACCGCGGCCGGGGTCGTTGCGCTCACCGACGGTGCCGCTTCCATCTGCGCGACCGATGCAGCGCTGGCCGCAACGACCGCCGACCGTCCCGTCTCCGTGTCGCGCTTCAGCCGTTGCAATTCGGCTCTCATGTCGGACGCATGCTGATAGCGCAGATTGCGATCCTTCTCCAGCGCCCGATTAATGATGTCCTCCAACCGAGGCGGTACTTCCGGATTGAAACGGATCGGTGGGACTGGCGCGCGGTTCAGAATGTTGTCGAAGATGACCGCCGAGGTGTCGCCGCGAAAAGGAACCGCGCCGGTGACCATCTCATAGAGCACGGCTCCGAAGGAGAACAAGTCCGAGCGCCCATCAAATTCTTTGCCTTGCGCCTGCTCGGGAGACATGTACGCGACGGTCCCAACCGCCGATCCCGGACTGGTGAGGTCTTCGATCGCGACGCCGGCAGTGGCTTCCGCCGCGGCTGCCTGGGACTTCTGCTTCGCCGGCGTAAGCTTCGCCAGACCGAAGTCAAGAATCTTGGCATGACCGCGCCGGGTGACGAAAATGTTCGCCGGCTTGATGTCGCGGTGAACAATGCCTTCGTTATGCGCAGCATCCAGCGCGTCGGCGATATCGATCGCCAACGTCAGCGCGTCGCCAATCTCCATCGGTGCGCCGGCAATGCGATGCTTCAGCGTCACGCCATCCAGAAACTCCATGGCAATGAAATGCCGGCCCTGGTCTTCGCCGATCTCGTAAATCGTGCAGATATTCGGGTGGTTCAGCGCGGAAGCGGCGCGCGCCTCACGCCGGAATCGCTCCAGCGCCAGCGGGTCGCCCGCGGTATCGTCGGAAAGAAACTTGAGCGCGACAAATCGGCCCAGCGAGGTGTCCTCGGCCTTGTACACCACACCCATGCCGCCGCCTCCCAGCATGCTGAGGATGCGGTAATGGGAAATTGTCTGGTCGATCATCAGGCCTGCATCTTAGGGCTGGCAGCAGGGCAAGTCAATGAATGAAATGCGCTTAATTCCTAACCGCGAAGATAAGTGTTGATAAATCCGCTTATCACAACTAAGCCGTGCAGGCGTAGCATTGTGAGCGTAATCGCCTGATTTCGCCATTTGATCCTCTTGAGCACAAGCTATGCCCATGCCTAAGCTGCTGCTGAGCTTCGCAATTCTCGCTGAGCTGATGCTAACCTGTGTCTCAACTTCGGCCCAGGGCTTTGGGGCCGAGTCAGAATTCGACTGCGGGACAATCGCTCCGAATGGATCGGGAGCTATGGTGTACGAGGACTATGGTCGCGGTTTTCGCTTTGAATTTCCAGGAGACTGGAAGGGCAGCAGCACGGGTCTTGAGGGTTCGGGACCAACCGCGCAGATACTGGTCAACCCGATGCTTGCTGGCAGCGACCCAAAGTTTTACGTCACAGAATCCGCGAAGCCGACCGGGAGCGAAACCGTCAACGGCTTGACATGGACGGCGCTTACCTGGGAGCAGGGAGGACGCGGCTACTACACGTATAGTCGCGGGGTGGCGATTGAGTTCTTCGCGCCCGCATTCGGGAAAAATAAAGCCGTCGATCCAGCCGCACTTGCTGTGCTCCAGCAAGTTTTGTCTACTTTCACTTTCTTCGATGATCCTTACCGCCTTGATCGTCAGTTGGCCGCACTCCAAAGCGGTCAGAAGTTTGGCGATCTGACCATCACCCGAATCGTTCCCGGAGCGGGCGGTTTCGAGCATCCCCTTGCGACCGTCGAGTTCGCGGGCCAGCTTACACTAACTGGCGACATGGTTCTTCCTTCGCCCACGATGCTCGATGGCTGGGGTCCATATCGGTTATATCCCGATGACCAGACCCGCCGATCGATACCTCATCTGAAGTGCCCTATTGAAAACCTGGGGTCCGTTACTGAGAACCCATTTGCGGTTGGATTTATGAATCAAGAATTCACGAATCAGCAGTTTGCACAGGTGCCATCGATCAGCGGAAACCATGCTTGGTACGAGGCTGAGACAACCATCGTGGTCGACAAAGTTGCCCAAAATTTCTCTCCCCTCGGTGAAACTAGCCCTGGGATTCTTGCGAATTTGGTCAAGGTCATCAGCAAGAAGAAGGGTCCATAGGAACTCCGCAGTCTGCTTTTTGCAACGGTCATTGTTGTAACATCCCCATTTCACAAGTAATCTAGCTCGACTGCCCGTTTTGGGGTAACGTATGCTAGAAACACAGGTCCCAATTCTTTTCACCATCTATCAAACTCGCGTTACGGATCAACCATGGAAGCTCCGAGAGCTGATGATGTAAAAGCCCGTATCCGCATATGCTCTATGTGCGAACAGAAGATGACCAGCACGGCCAATGCAATGCGCCGTCACGGCGCGGCGATGCAAGCAGCCATTGAATTGGCGAGAACAAACCTGACCGAGGAGCAGCGCGTGGAAGCTGGAGTTCGGCTCCGTGAATCATTAGAGGACGCACGGTCAGCATGGAATGACTACTGTGAGCACCTCGCGTCGCACGGAATCACTTGATCAACGCAACTTTTGGGCACTACCCTCAGCAGTCTTTCCTCTCAGGTGGCGTAATATCCCCATTACACTCATTTGGGCCTTTTTGGGGCACGTCCCCCTTTGCACGCCCCCGGCCCATTCGTCATCATCATCTTGACGGCAATTCGCATTGCTGAAGTTAATCCAAGTCGCCGAGAAGGTCGATCTCACTCAGCGAACCTGGGGCACCGGCGCACGAACGCTTCTGCTTACACACATCCGAAAACCGCCAATGTGTGTGGGCATGCAGATTTAAGAAATGACCTGGGCAAGGGCCGGTTGAAATCTAAAACAGCCTGCGACGCAGTAGGCCAGCGAGGCCGAAGATGCCGGAACCGAACAGCATGATGCTGCTGGGCTCAGGAACCGAGGTCGTCGTGCTGGTGCTGCTGCTGCCGAGAAGTGTGAACGATTCTGAAGGAATCGATCCTATGTCGTTTTCCGAAGCCAGCGATGGACCGCTGTTTTCGTCCCAATAGGCCACACCGCCATTGGACACCACCGCATTCTGCAGGTTGAGCCAGTAGGTGCCGTTGTTCAAAGTCGGACCATTGAAGGTGGTGCTCTCCAGGCATACGTCGTAACCAAAATTGTTCATGACACAGTTGCTCTGAGTGTAGTTCACGGTCTGATCAAAGTAGCTGGTGCCACTGTTCTCACCCGAGGTGATCGACAGTTCAGCCGACATCAGAGTATCGCCCGGTTCCAGCCAGACGTTCTCAAGCTCGTTGCCTACCCGAGCAGCTGGCGGCCCACCCGGAGATCCGCTGACCGTGAAAGCGTCGCTGACGATGTAGCCATCGCCGAAGTTCCAGGCGTCGGTGTTACCGTTGACCGGACCGTTGCTGTAGATAGTCTGCGCCACAAGTGGGATAGCAGCCAATGTCAGGCACAGTGCGAGAGCTGATAGCGAAGCGATGCGCATTTTCATGTAGGATCCTCCTTTGAATCCCAGCCTGTATTGCACGCTCTAGAGGACGCGATGTCTTCTTCGGTGTTGATGGAACTGGGGGCCGTGGCTCACAAAGGAAAAGGCTGCAGTACGGCACGCCGCAGAGAGCCAAGAATGATGAGAGCGGCGCTAGTTTGGCGAATGCGGGGTCCTTGGGAAAGGCACCTTTGCTCCTGCTGATTCGCTTCTGGGCGGGAGCGAATACCTCGCAGAAGTTCCCTGCCTGTCGGTGATCGACCTCTTACTTAGGATCGGGTCTGCGGGCCGAAGAGCGCCGTCGGAGCCCGGCCAATAAGCACCTAGCTTTTTGCTGAAAAACAGCCTGATAGTAGTCCTGTTTTGGACAAAATGCCACATTATTTTAACACTGCTTTCACAAAGCATTCCTCCGTTCCGAATCCTCACATACCCCTATGGACTGTGGCACTTTCCCCGGCCCTCTCTAGTAACATGTGGGAGCACCGGTACGTCCCATCTCTACGGGCACACGCTGAACATAGTGCACCCGATCCGTGGCATAGGCAGCGGCATAGTCGGAATGGCCCCACCTACCCGCCCAGCGTAGTGCGCCCGAAGATCGGATCACAGTTTACTGCGAATCGCCGCTGGGACCTGCGGCGGTCGCTGCGTGAACGTTGGACGCGGTCTTCATCTGGGTTTGCGCCGCCACGTAACTTTCCACGTTCGACAGGCGCTCTTGCAATGATGCATTCTGCAGTTGCAGCTCGTGCTTCAGGCCGTCGATCTCCTGCCGCTGCGCTTTGATCTGCTGAAGCTGGCTTTGTAGTTCATCCTGCTGCGCCATCACCACGGTGTGTTCCTTCTGCAATTCGTTCAACAGCATGAGAGCCAGCAACTGGTACTTAACCGAATAGGGCTGACCGTCTTTGTCGTATACCGCCATCTCGGGATAAACCCTGGCCACTTCCTCGGCGATCAGGCCGTATTGTAGTGTGTGCGTGCCGTCGTCATATTGTGGCTTGTAGAAGAAAGTCACCGGACGCAATTCCAACACCTTGCTGCTGGCATCGCCCATGTCGGCGATCTGATCCTTAAAGCGCCGGGACGAAACTACACAATTGGTTAGTGGAGTTGTTCCAAACAGCGTTCCGTTTGGATCGACGCAAACCGCCTGAAAAGGAGGCGTTGGGGTTGCGGTCGAATCATAGATGCCCGCAATGTAAGTGGCGGTTTGAGGGCCATAACCAAGGCCGACATCGCCACCGATACGAATGGCGCTGGACTCCCCGGAGCTTGAGCCTGAATTTCCGATGTAAACGTTGTTGCTGCCGGTGTTGTTTGCGCCAGATGCATATCCCATAAAGATATTGTTGCTTCCGGTGCTGAGAGCGCCAGCAACCGTGCCCATCATGATGTTGTCGTTGCCATCTGTGTTATTGTTGCCGGCAGAATAGCCCGACGGCGTGGTTCCTGTTGCGCCCGAAGCGAACTTTGCCTGAGGTAGCGGAACGGCAGCAAAACAATTGGCCCCCGACCCGGCCAATGAACCAGAACAAGCTGAACCAGCCGACCTATAAGCAGGTTGACCTCCCCGGTGCGACTTCCACCCGTCTCAGCGGCGGCCCCAATCTGGAGGGCACCAGCGTCGGCACTTGGACCGACACCTCCGGCGTCACGCATGGCTTTAAGCTGACGGCGCAAGGTGTATTCACCTCGTTCGATCCTCCGGGTTC
>JASHXK010000073.1 GCA_030043575.1 Terriglobales bacterium | reverse complement strand
GCTGCTGAATGGCGGCGGGAAGTTCAGCCTTGACGGTTTGGCCGATGAAGATATTTCCTATGGGAACATTGGCGGAGTAGAGCGAGGCGGACAGGTAGGAGTCCCATAAGCCGAAGAAGCTAAGACAGGGCAGGATGCCAAAGACTACAAGCACCACTTTTTGGAGCCGGAGAGGGTTGCGCCAGAGTATCGCGGCAGGGGTGGCGTCGCTTTGCCAGAATAGTATAAAGAGAAGCGCGATCATGGCAATATTCCATGGCCATACGACAGAGTTCCATTTATAGATAAAGATGCAGCTGAACAGAATGAATAGATGCATCAATACACCGCCAACGACAGCCATATTGCGATACTTTCGCGTGAGAAGGCCGATAGAGATAGCTACTTCCGTTGCGGCCATGGCATAGCCCAGCATAGTAAAGATGAAATGATGGCTAGCTTCGCGTCCCAGGAGCGAGAAGACTCCCGCGGCAAAGCGGAGGTTCATTTTTTGCAGTCCACTATAGAAATAAGTAGCGACGACTATCAAGCGGCAGATATTCAGACTATAGGTTGCGCCATCGGGATCATCGGCGCTCCAGGAAAAACTGCCTAGCGCCAATAGCATGAAAAGGTAGAGATAGGCCCATGGCTGCCAGCGTGTCTGATCGTAGAACGCCAGAATCAGCAGCAAAACAATGAAGCCGCAGATAGCCAGCCTGGGCTTGGCCGACAGGCCAATGGCGGCGAGCAAAAGGAGCAGCAGGCCGAACAGGATGTAGTCCAGGGGATAGCCAATGCGTGGCAGACCGTGGAATATGGGAACCAGAGGATAGAAGCGAGTCGAGATCCAGAGCCTGGGCGAAAGCGAGAAGCCGGCCGCGAAGCCGAGAACAACGGCGGTCCTGGTATAGAGAATGCGCTGGTAAAGAGTCAACTGGGTCAAGCGCGGCAAATCATAACACGGCAGTTGTCCGTTGCCGGTTGTGAGGAAAACAAGGAAGCTTGGGTGGCGCCCGACGAGATCCTTCCACCACCCAAGCTCAGGGAACACTGAATACGGCGCCTTCGGGGATGGAAGCGTTGTTCTGGCGCCCCTGATACATATAAGTCACGTTGAGCGTCTTGCTGACACCGTAAGCGGGATCGCCGAAGTTCTGCGGCGTGGCCTTCACCGAGATGCGGTTGTTGCGCACGTATCCCTGCAGGCGATTGGTGACGTCCTGGGTCTGGCGGCCGGCGCCCCACGTGGCCGAGACGATGCGCAGACCGTAGTTGTTGCCCGGCTGATTACCGCCCCATCCGGGCGGATTGCCACCGCCGCCCCATCCGGGCGGATTGCCGTTCCACCAGGACGGCGGCCTGCCGCCCCAACTGGGAGCGGGCGCGCCGCTGAACATCGCGGTATTGAGAATGGCGCCATCCTTGTAGTGAAAGTCGCGGACCTTGCCGGAAGCGTCGCGAGCGACGATGCGCAGCGACTTGTTCGTGCCGGGAGCGGGGTTGACACCCATGGTGCCGCTGGAGATCTGGAAGTTGGGACCGCTGACGCGGCGGCGCAGCGTGTCGGTGACGTCCTGACGCTGGTTGCCGGCGCCGTAATCGGCGCTCTGGATCCACCAGGTTTGCTGGGCGGCGGCGGGGAGGGTGCAAAGAATAAGGACGATTGCCAAACAAGGTAGGGCGCGGGAAGTGTTCATGGGGAAATCTCGGCGAGTTGGAATGGACGATAGTTTACTACGGGGTGTCGCCGGCTGAAGCCGGCTGAAATCTTGGACGCGACGTTACCCAGCGCTTCCGCGCTGGGCTAATTACTTTGATCCTTCGCTTCCCGATCTGAAGCTAGCACGTACCCAGCGATTTCCCGCACCCAATTCGCGCAAAACCGGCGCGTGTTGTGCGGTAAGAAACAAGGAATTATGGCAACGATGCAAGTAATTAGCCCAGCGCGGAAGCGCTGGGTAGGCTCCATTATTAGAGGTTCAGAGCCCCTTCAGGGGCGGAAGTCATCCAAATGCGCTGCCCGGATTGAAGTGGATTTTCGCCGCGGTCAACATCGCCACGAACTCTTCTTCGAATGATCGCCTTCGATGATGCTCGGTCTGATTCGCAATATACTTACTAACCCGCTAGACGTGCGAGGGGCTCACGCTAAATGCTCCATAACCCTCCTGCCACGCGAACAACCGGCTGTGCTCTCGCACCCACCGGCTTGAGTTGCACTTTAGCGTTCGCACAATATCCAGCAGTTTCGCGTCCACGGGCAAAACCAGCAGGATGTGAACGTGGTTTTCCGTGCCTCCAATCGCAAGGACACGAACGCCATGATTGCGAGCGATGGCTGCGAGGTAATTCCAAAGGCGCGGTTGGAGTTCGGCTGGAATCGATTGGGTCCGCTCTTTGGTGCTGAAGACAATGTGGAAGAGGGAACTGACGTAGCTATGGGGCATCGTTCCCCATCGTAGTGGGAAGGCAATGTTGGATCCGGTGATGGATGTCACGCGAGGAGGTGTCGCCCCCGAGGGGCTCGGGGGTTTTT
>JASHXK010000003.1 GCA_030043575.1 Terriglobales bacterium | reverse complement strand
GTCACCGAGCTGGGCAGCAAGGCCGACCCTGAACGCGATCACATCAAGGTCAACGGGAAGCTACTTGGCAGGCCGGAGCGCCACGTTTATCTTTTGCTTCATAAGCCCAAGGGCTACGTGACGACGGTGACGGATCCGGAAGGCCGGCCTACGGTGTTGGATCTGCTGCGCGGCGTGGGCGCGCGCGTGTATCCTGTCGGGCGGCTCGATTACCTGAGCGAAGGTTTGCTGCTGCTCACGAACGACGGCGAGCTGGCGCAGAAGCTAACGCACGCTTCCTCGCACGTACCCAAGACGTATCTGGTGAAGATCAGCGGCCAGCCGGGCGAGGAGCAGATCGAGAAGCTGCGCCGCGGGATCGCGCTTCCGGCTGAACGTTCGCCGCTGAAGGCGCATGCGGATCGATCGCATCCGATGCAGCGCAGACGATCCGAGGCGGTGAAGACCGCTCCGGCGCGAGTTCGAGTGGTCCGCGAAGCTGCCAATCCCTGGTATGAGGTGACGCTGACGGAAGGACGTAATCGGCAAATCCGACGCATGTTCGAGGAGATTGGCCACCACGTCGAGAAGATCAAGCGCGTGCGGTACGGACCGCTGGAGCTGGATGTTGAGCCGGGAAGGTTTCGGCATCTAACGAGCGGGGAAGTGGGGCAACTGAAGACGGCAGCAAAAAAAGTAGTTAGCAGTTAGCGATTAGCTCGACCTGATGAGTTTCGGCGGCCGTACGGAATACTGATTAAGAGAGGCGATTAGTTCAAGTGCTAAAGGGACTCTGATTAGGTTAGTGCCAAGGCCCTCAGCGGCAAAAGCCGGATTCTGGTGCTCGACTTTGCGGACCGCCTGAAGGCGGTCCCTTTCAAAGCTAGTCGCTAATTGCTGGGTGCTTCACCTATACCATGACGAATCTCGGCAAGCTGATTCCGGATCACCTGAAGAAGCTGGACAGTTACAAGCCTGGCAAGGCGTTGCGACAGGCAGAATGGGAGACCGGCGTGCGTTGTATCAAGCTGGCTTCGAATGAAAATCCGTTTGGACCATCGCCACTGGCGATCGAGGCGATCCGGGCGGCAACTTCCGAAAGCCATTTCTATCCCGATAATGGCGTCGTTGAGCTGACCGCGCGGCTGGCCGAAATCCACGAGCTCGATCCCAGCCAGATTCTGGTTACGGCCGGCGGCACAACCCTGCTCGACATCGTTGCCCGCACGCTGCTTGGACCTGGCCTGAATGCGGTGACCAGCAAGCTCTCGTTCATCGTTTATCCCATTGTGACGCAAGCGGCAGCAGCGCACCTCATCGAGGTGCCGACGCTCAATGACGGCTACGATCTCGAGGGCATTCTCCGAGCGATCGACGGCAACACGCGGGTCGTTTATATAGCCAATCCCAACAATCCCACGGGAACGGTGCTCGACGCCCAGGCGATCGACCGATTTCTCGCTCGTCTTCCGGCGCATGTCGTCACCGTGCTGGACGAAGCCTATTACGACTTCGCCAGCTATTTCGCGGCGCAGCGTGGCCGGGAGTACTCGCACTCTCTGGATCACGTGCGAGCAGGACGACCGGTGATCGTCCTACGGACGTTCTCCAAAGCGCACGGATTGGCCGGGCTGCGCGTCGGTTACGGAATGGGACCGGCTGAGCTGATGGGATATCTCGCGCGTATGAAGCCGGCGTTCATGGTCTCCTCGCTCGCCGAGACGGCTGCGCTGGCTGCGCTGGCCGATGAGGATCACTTGCAGCGCGCCGTCGAGAACAACGCAGCGGGAGCGGAGTTGCTGACTCCTGCAATCGCGGCGATGGGTGTTCGTGTGGTGCCGACGTGGGCGAACTTCCTCTTCTGCCACGCCGGCGAAGATGTGGCTCAGCTTTGTCAGTTTCTGCAGGAGGACGGCGTGATTGTCCGCCCGATGACCGGGCCGTGGCGCGCGCCCGACGCCTTTCGCGTCACCATCGGCACGCCGGAACACAACCAGCATTTCCTGAGCGCGTTAAAGCGCGCCAGAGCACGAGTGCTGCAACCCAAGTAAATTTCCAATGAACGGGAGAAGAAACCGACGACCCATTGTGTTGTTTCACCTGATGAACTAAACTAACTTAGTTTAGTTCAAGGAATCCTATGAAAACTGTGAACATACACCAAGCCAAGACCCAGCTCTCGAAGCTGGTTGAAGAAGCGGCCAAGGGCGAGCCATTCGTCATTGCGAAGGCCGGCAAGCCGCTGGTGAAGGTAATGGCCCTAAGCGCCCCGACCGGCAAGCAGGTGCGTCGCCTGGGGTTTATGGCTGGGCAAATTATCGTCCCGGATGATTTTGATGGCATGGGCAAAGAGAAAATCCAGCGGCTCTTTAGCGGTGAAGTATGAAGCTGCTGCTGGATACCCATCTTCTCCTATGGGCTGCGGCTGATGCGGAGCGATTGCCGGCACACGCTCGGCGGCTGATCGGTGATATGGACAACCAACTGATGTTCAGCGCTGCCAGCCTATGGGAAGTTGCAATCAAGAGCGGGCTGGGACGGAAGGATTTTCAAGCTGATGTGCGCGTGCTGCGGCGTGGTCTGCTCGACAATAGCTACAGCGAACTGCCAATCGGCAGCGATCATGTGGTAGCTGTCGAGAGTTTGCCGCCGATTCACAAAGATCCATTCGACCGGATCCTGGTAGCGCAAGCTACGGTCGAGGGAATCACCCTGTTAACCTGCGATCCCGTGGTAGCGAGATATCCGGGCCCAGTGCGGAAGGTGTGAGCGATTTCGCGCCTCTCATTTCCGCGGAAGGCGAGCGATTCCCTTGACATCGCTCCGCCAAACTGTATACTGTATGTGTACAGTAAACAGTGGCTGGCGAACTCACATTACGGATCAATCTCGACTCCACGGTTCCGGCTTATCGGCAGATCGTCGAGGGACTGCGGATTCTGCTGGTGAACGGCAAGCTGGCTCCGGAATCGGAGTTGCCCTCGGTGCGGAGAATGGCGCTGGATCTCGGCGTGCATTTCAACACGGTTGCCGAGGCGTATCGCACGCTGGCCGAGGAAGGCTGGCTACACTTGCATCACGGCCGCTCAGCAAGAGTTGTTTTTCGCGATGTTCCGGATCCCACCATGGATCAGATGGACGAGTTCGGCCGCCGTCTGCGCACGCTGATCGCCGAGATGCTGGCCAAAGGGATTCCCGCCGATAAGCTGACAGCCGAAATGCACGCTGCCGCCGAGGGGTTAGAGTCATGACAGCCGAAGTTGCAATGCTGATCCTGCCACTGGTGTTTGT
>JASHXK010000638.1 GCA_030043575.1 Terriglobales bacterium | reverse complement strand
CTATACCGTCGTGCTGGTCGATGTCGAGCAGAAGTTTCTTGATCGCGGGCTGGACACGATCGGGAAAAACCTGGAGCGCGAGGTCGCAAAATCCAAGCTGACGGCCGAACAGCGCGACCAGGCCTTGTCCCGCATCATGCCGGTCACCGATCGCAAACAGCTTGCCGTCTGCGACTTCATTGTCGAGGCTGCCAGCGAACGCTTCGAAATCAAGGCTGAACTGTTCCGTGATCTTGACGGCATGTGCCGGCCCGAGATCATCCTCAGCTCCAACACGTCTTCGATCTCCATCACCAAGCTGGCGGCGGTGACGAAGCGTCCCGACAAAGTCATCGGAATGCATTTCTTCAATCCGGTTCCGATGATGAAGCTGGTGGAAGTCATCCGCGGGCTGGCGACTTCGGCCGAGACTTTTGCCACAGTCAAGTCGCTTGCCGAGAAGCTGGAGAAGACGCCAGTCGAGGTCAATGATGCGCCGGGTTTTGTCTCCAATCGGGTGCTGATGCCGCTGCTCAACGAAGCCATGTATGCGGTGATGGAAGGCGTGGCTACGCCCGAAGCCGTAGACGAGGTTTTCAAGCTCGGTATGGCGCATCCCATGGGGCCGCTGACGCTGGCCGACTTCATCGGGCTCGATGTCTGCCTCGACATCATGCGGGTGATGCAGGCAGGCCTCGGCGATCCCAAGTACCGCCCTTGTCCACTGCTGATCAAGATGGTTGACGCCGGCTGGCTCGGCCGCAAGTCCGGGCGCGGATTCTACAAGTACTAATCTGTGGGAACTCTGATTGACGCGGCGTCGAGTCCGCCGTCCGCGGGAACCTACTTGGCTGTAACCCCGCCCAGGGGCGTGGTGGCCACATCCATCCAGCGGTCCCCAACTCCCTTGACAAAGGTCAGCGACTCGATCCGTACCGTCCGAGAACCATCGTAGGTCTGCCAGCGCTGGCGGGTGATTTCCAGCACTTTTCTGGCTTCATCGATGGTATCCATCTTGGCTATGGTGAGATGAGGCATATACGGCCAGGGTTCTTGGAAATACAAGGCCTCGCGATTGAACTTGTCGTGCAGTTCACGCAGGCGGTAGGCGCCTCGCGCCACACGCAGAAAAACCGTAGGCGTCAGCGGGGCAAAGGTTTCCGCGTCGCCCATGGTTACTTCAAAGGCGGGATTAGCCTGGCACTCTTTTTGCAGTTGACCGAAAGCCTGCCGCTCGTCGCTGGTCAGCGTACGCGGAGGCAGAATGGTAATGTGCGCATCTGCATGGGTGTGCGAAGGATGCATCTCGCGGCGCAGTTCTTCTACAAAGGACCCTACCGGGCTGCGCACGTAGGCAACCACGGCGTATACGAGGCCAGTCATGAAGCTCCCATTATAGCCGCCACAGCGGCGCCGTCACGTCAGTCGAGGCCTCCACTGCAGGATCTTAAGCTGGAACCAGTGCCGCACTTCGGGCATCTAGGAATCATGCTCTGCCGTCCCGACAGTTCCGAATACGCCGACTTCTATAAGAGCTACATTGCCCGGGTTCCTGACGGCCCGGTAACCGATTTCCTCGCTCGCCAGGCAGAGCAGTATCGTCAGCTTCTGACCGGCGTTTCCGACCGCGATGCCGGCGCTCCCGCTGCACCTGGCAAGTGGAGCATTAAGCAGGTCTTGGGACATGTCTGCGACGCGGAGCGCGTCATGACCTATCGTGCCTTGCGCTTTGCCCGCGGCGATCAGAAGGAACTGCATGGCTTTGAGCAGGATGACTACGTGCGGGAAGCGGGTTCCAACTCGCGTTCTCTGGAGGATCTGCTGCACGAATTCGGGAGCGTCCGTCAGGCGACCATTGCTCTGTTCAACTCGCTGCCTCCAGGGTCGGAGGTGCGAGCCGGCGTTGCCAACGGCAATCGCGTAACGGTTCGAGCCTTGGCGTATATCGCCGCCGGTCATGCCCAGCATCACTATGAGTTGTTAAAGGCAGGCTCCGGCCAGGTTGCAAGACAGGGCTGAGGCAGACAAACATGTCGGCGCGAAGGCCGATTCAGCCCGCTCTTGATTAGGCCTAAGCGTCAAGCGCTGCCGCCTATTGCATTGCTATACTGAACAACGTATGGGAATCGTGAAAAACATAGCCGCGATCGCCAAGGGCATGAGCGTCACCTTCATGGAGATGTTCAAGCCGACAGTAGTGGAGAATTATCCCGACGGTCCCGGTCCCACGCGCGGCGCCATGTTTCAGGACCGTTTTCGCGGCATGCACGTTTTGCAGCGCGACGAAAACGGCCTGGAGAAGTGTGTCGCCTGTTTCCTTTGCGCCGCTGCTTGTCCCTCCAACTGCATTTACATTGAGGCTGCCGAGAATACCGAAACTAATCGCGTCAGCGGCGCCGAGCGCTACGCCAAGATCTACAACATCGATTACAACCGCTGCATCTTCTGCGGCTATTGCGTTGAAGCCTGCCCCACCGACGCCATCACCCACGGTCACGGTTTCGAATTGGCTACCTACAACGCCAGCAATCTGGTCTATCGCAAGGAGCAGCTGCTTTCCGGTGTTCCCGCGCACATCGGCGCCAATGCAGTCTTCAATCAAGGCGATAATTACCGGCTAACACCGAAGAAGTAAGCGGCCGCGGCCTCTTCTTCAGCGTATCTCTGGCAAGCCAGTTTTACGCCGCCTTCAACTGTCCCAGCAGGCCATGCACCGGAATGCGGATCCAGGCCGGCCGCTGCCCCAATTCCCACTCGATCTCCATCAGCGTGCGCTCGATCATGTAG
>JASHXK010000637.1 GCA_030043575.1 Terriglobales bacterium | reverse complement strand
TCCGTGGTCTTCGTGTTCTCGGTGGTGAAATTGCTTTCCCGCCCGCGAATCGGCGCTACTGCGGCAACCGCTCTACCACCGGCTCGATGATGTCGAACAGCCGCATGTCGACGGCGACCTTGCGGTTGCTCTTACGCCCACTCAGGCGTTGATTGGTGAAGCGCTCGGCGGCATGCGCCATAAAAGCATCGGCAAAGCGTGCGCCCCACACGATGTCCTCAAACGTATACGAAGTTCGCGTCTGCACGATGCTTGAGAAAGTTTCGTCGAACGCCTTCAACAACACCAGAACCTCGGTGTTGGAGTTGCGCATCGACTCCGCCGTCTCGCCATGCAGCGGGCTTTGCTCGTCGACGGGATGCACCACCGTCCAGGTCAAGGGAAGAAAGACCACGCCGTCGCGTTCCAGCGGCAGAGGATAATAGCGCCTCGTCTTCATGCCGTCGACATCCTCAAAGCGGCTGACAATCACCTTGGCCGTGACCTCGATCAGCTCATTGGAGCGCGCATTGGCCACGCGAAATTCCAATGCACGTATAGCCTGGTAGGGTGCAACCACCGCATGGCTGCTGAACAGAATATTGGCCGTCGGCCGCGAGAAGCGCGCGAACACCAGGCCGGTGGCAATGGCAAATGTCATTAGCCCGGCCAGCGCTTCGATCGTGACCACGATATTGGCGGCATAGCCAACGGGTACGATGTTGCCGTAACCGATGGTCGACAGCGTCTCGACGCTGAAAAAGAAGGCGCGCCAAAAGGGATGGTGAATCATCCCGGGAACGGTGAGGATCAGCGCGTCGGGCCCGCAGGCGAGGTACGCCAGCGCGAAGACCGCATTTGCCACGACGTAACCAACCACGCCGAGCAGCATAAAGCGCGGCCACGGCATAGTGAGTAGAACATGGTAGGGACTCCACGAGGCCATCAGCCCTAATCCGCGACGCTCGACGTTGAAGCTGCCGTCACGATTCAGCAGGCGCTGATGGCTCTCACGCGAAACGACCGCACCAAAGCCGAGATCGCGCAGGTCCTGCTCGCTGATGGGTTGGGCACGGGAGACCATGGGCTATTCGACGCGGAAAGCAGACGCGGGTTGCAGAAGTATACAGGGGTTGGAACAGGAATCCGGCCGCGGTCAAAACAGGTCATCGAGCAGAAGCACCTCGAGGTTCTGCACGCGAACGAACGCCGGATCGTTAGTGACGAAACCGGTTGCCTTAGCATGAACAGCAGTTGCGGCCTGTAGAGCATCGGGAGTTCGCAGTCGATAGTCGGCCCTGAATTGCGCGGCGATGTCGGCAATGCGCAGGTCCACCGGCACCCACTCCAGATTCGGGTATCGTGAGAGCACGCTGTAGAACCCGTCTACGGCTTCCTGGCCACCTTCGCGGTAAGGACGCACCAACAGTTCGGCCATGGCGACTATGGAACTGACGCCAGCATGCCCTCTCGCTTCAATCCACTTGAATATCGGATCGGTGAACGAGACGTATCGCGGGTTGGGATCCAGTTGATAGATGAATATGCAGGTGTCGAGGGCAATGCGGCGGTGACGATTGAGGAAAACCGAAAGGCGATCTACTCCCAAGACTCTCGTTCCTTGGCCAGGTAGTCGTCGCCGTACATACCCTTCGCTAGCCCTCGTATGGCAGCGTGAAACGCCTTCGGCTTCTGCAGCAGAATCACTCGATCGCCCCGGACAACCACGAGAATCTTGTCGCCGGCCTTGACCTTCAGCGCTAGCCGTGCCTCGCGTGGAATCACGATCTGGTTTTTCGCGGACAGTTTGGCTTCAGCCATGCTTTACATCTTATCACAAAGTAAAGGGGCGATTTTCCGTTGGACTTCAGGGCCGCCAGCTACGCCGATTTCCGATGCGCCTGCCGCCGTGCGACGATCAGCACCTGGCCGTGCGGTTCGTCAAACTCCACTTGGCTGGTGGTGGCGCACTTTGAGCACAGCCACACCACTTTCTGCTTCACATTCGGCGGCAGACCCCAATCTTGTGGATGGCTGACGGGCAGGGTATAAATCTTGCCGGTGCCGAGCCGCTTGAACTCGGCTGTGCACTCCGGGTTGACGCACTTGCCCAGCTCAGGAGCACGCATAGCCGATTAGTAGGATGCCGTCTCCAGCAACAACGTACAGTTTTGATGTAACTTTGCGCGCTTTGACACAATTCCGGCATCCAACTTATGCCAAATCTAGCCGGAGGCTGCATGGAACGTCGCTGCCTGCCCGGTAAACCGTTCCCCCTGGGCGCCAACTGGGACGGTACCGGAGTCAACTTCGCTCTGTATTCAGAGAACGCCCGTAAGGTCGAGCTGTGCTTCTATGACAGCCGTGGCCGCCGCGAAACCAGCCGCGTCCAGCTGCGCGAGCAAACCGCATTCATCTGGCACGTCTACCTTCCAGGACTGGAGCCGGGACAACTCTACGGCTATCGCGTCTACGGCCCGTGGGAGCCGGCGCGCGGCCTGCGCTTCAATCCCGCCAAGCTGCTCATCGATCCCTACGCCAAGGCCATCGCCGGCAACATTGACTGGCAGAAGCCGATCTACCCCTATCGCATCGGCGGCGACAATGCCGACCTCAACATCGATCGCCGCGACAGTGCCAGTGGCATGCCCAAGAGCGTGGTCGTCAATCCCTACTTCGATTGGGAGCATGACCGCTCGCCACGCACACCGCTCGCCGACTCCATCATCTACGAGATGCACGTAAAGGGCTTCAGCCAGCTCAATCGGCACATCCGCCATGATCTGCGGGGCACCTACGCCGGTCTGGGTTCGCCGCCCGTGTTGAAGTACCTCAAGCAGCTCGGCGTCACCGCTGTCGAGCTGATGCCGGTGCATCAGTTCATCCACGATAAGGCGCTGGTCGACCGCGGCCTGCGTAATTATTGGGGCTACAACACGCTTAACTATTTCAGCCCCCACGCCCAATATTCCTGCTCCGGCGACATGGGCGCGCAGGCAGCCGAATTCAAGGCCATGGTCAAGGCGCTGCATCGCGAAGGCATCGAGGTCATCCTCGACGTCGTTTACAACCACACCGCCGAAGGCAATCATCTCGGCCCCATGCTCAGCTTCCGCGGCATCGACAATCCCACGTACTACAAGCTCGTTCCGGATAACCCGCGCTACTACACCGACTATACCGGCACCGGCAACAGCCTCAACGTTCGCCACCCGCAGGTGCTGAAGCTGGTCATGGACAGCCTGCGCTACTGGGTGCTGGAGATGCACGTCGACGGCTTCCGTTTCGATCTCGCGGCGGCACTGGCGCGCGAACTGCACGATGTCGACCGTCTTGCCGCCTTCTTCGACATCATCCACCAGGATCCGGTCATCTCCCAGGTCAAGCTCATCGCCGAACCCTGGGACGTCGGCAGCGGCGGCTATCAGGTCGGCAACTTCCCCGTCCTCTGGGCAGAGTGGAATGGCAAATATCGCGACACCGTGCGCCGCTACTGGAAGGGCGACGAGGGTCAGCTCTCCGATCTCGGCTACCGCCTCACCGGCAGCAGCGACCTGTACCAGCACGACGGCCGTCGACCGTACGCCAGCATAAACTTCGTGACGGCACACGACGGCTTCACCCTGGAGGATTTGGTCAGCTACAACGAAAAGCACAACCAGGCCAACGGCGAGAACAATCAGGACGGCGACAACAACAATCACTCGTGGAACATGGGCGTCGAAGGCCCGACCAACGATCCGGCGATCCTGACCGCACGCGAGCGCCAAAAGCGTAATCTCTTGGCGACGCTGTTTCTTTCGCAGGGCGTCCCCATGCTGTGCGGCGGCGACGAAATCGGCCGCACCCAGCATGGCAACAACAACGCCTACTGTCAGGACAACGAGATCAGCTGGTACGACTGGACGCCCGACGAGGACCGCGCCCAGCTTCTGGACTTCACCTGCCAGCTCATCCAATTCCGTAAAGCTCACCCCAACCTGCGCCGGCGAAAGTTTTTCCAGGACAGCGACGTCTATCATCCTTCCTCGAAAAACATCGCCTGGTATCGCACCGACGGACAGGAGATGACTGAAGAGCAGTGGCAGACGGGCTGGATGCGTAGCCTCGCCGTCATGTTCAATGGGGCTACCCTCGACGATGCCGATGAAATGGGCGAGCCGCTCAAAGACGATTCGTTTTTGATCTTGCTGAATTCCTACGGCGAGAAAGTCACTTACACGCTGCCGCCGTCGCCGCACGCCCGCGGGTGGAGGCGCCTGATGGACACCGACAATCTGGAGAATCCCTTCGCCGAGCAGCGTATGGACGGCACCCTCGATGTCGCCGGCCGCTCCGTCGTGCTGCTGCGCGAACTGCTTCCCGACGAGGTCCAGCAACCC
>JASHXK010000636.1 GCA_030043575.1 Terriglobales bacterium | reverse complement strand
TCTGTGCGAAATCAGGCGTAACGGTCCATCTTCTAATCACTGATATAGCCATGCCACGAATGGGAGGACCCGAATTGGCGAAGCGGTTACAACGTATCTATCCCGAACTGCGAGCCCTCTACGTATCTGGATACGCCGACGAGGCAGTGGTTCACCACGGCGTTTTGAAAAGGGGCGCTTCCTTTCTCCAAAAGCCGTTTACCCCAGATGTGCTGCTCCGAAGGGTGCGCGAGGTGCTTGACCGCTCGGAGAAATCGTAGTCTCGTTGCTCCCTCTCGATCCCGCTGACCTACCGACCTCCTACCCGTCCACTGAGTCCCGCGAAGCGCAGTTCTCATTGGTCCCACGATTGCACCTCCAGGTGCTGAGGATCGGTTCTTTGTGCGCTGCGACCCGCCAGCTGGCGGAAAGATTAGAAAACTCTCAGGTACAGGCTGCAATTGCGATCGCCAGGGATACAGAAGTTCTCGTTCAAGGCGGCTCGAGCGAGGCGTCACCGTTTGGGTGTATGGGAGTGACTTGCTTGAAGGGAGCCCAATAAGAGGAGCGAATGAAGCTGAGAGAAGTTGGTTTGAACTGGGATGAATTTGGCAAGCAAGACCCGCTCTGGGCCATTCTCACCGATCCTCGCTATCGCGGCAACCGATGGGATCCGGATAAGTTCTTTGAGACCGGCCGAAACCAGGTCCAGGCCCTCATGGCGGAGGTTGATCGACTTGGCGTTTCGATCCCGCGCGGCCGCGCCCTGGACTTTGGTTGCGGGGTTGGCCGCCTGACGCAGGCGCTCTGCGAGCACTTCGACCAATGCTGCGGAGTTGATATAGCTCCTTCTATGCTGGCGCAGGCTGAGCGCTTCAATAAGTTCGGATCTCGATGCCGCTACGTCCACAATGAAGCCGGCAATCTGCGCCTGTTCCCCGATAACAGCTTCGATTTCGTCTTCTCGTTGATTGTGCTTCAACATGTCGAAGCCGAGAACGCCAAGGAATATATCCGCGAATTCATCCGGGTACTGGCTCCGGGCGGACTCGTAGTATTCCAGACTCCGAGTCACCCCCTAAGCGGGGATGCCGGGGGGCGCGCTCTGCCCGAATCCGCATTTCGAGCCGAGATTTCCACGGCGACTCATTCGCTCACAGTCGAGGTCGGGTCTGTCCAGCGGTTGAGCGTCCGCGTGAGGAACGCGAGCACCGAGTGCTGGCCCGGCGCCGAGAATCCGAGCTTGTTCCCCATCCATCTCGGTAATCACTGGCTCGGGAATGACGGCGTAACCGTGCGCGTGGACGACGGAAGAACGCAGTTTCGAAACGATATCCATCCGGGCGACGAAGTGGAACTGACGTTGACGGTGGCTGCGCCCCGCACGCCCGGCGCTTATCTCCTAGAACTTGACATGGTGCAGGAAGGCGTCGCCTGGTTCAAGGACAAAGGCTCACAATCATGCCTCGTACCTGTGACCGTTACCGCGGCTTCCAGCGGCTGCCATCACGTGGTTCCGGTCATGGAAATGCATGGAATCCCTAAGGCCGAAACCCTGCGGACGATTCACGAGGCGGGGGGCAAGGTGCTTCAGGCCGTTGAGGACAACGCCGCAACTGGCTGGGTCAGCTATCGTTATTTCGTGGCTAAACCGCCCACACAGGCACAGGACGCAGCCAAGCCGCAAGAAATAACCCTGTCGCCGGACTCCTGCGCACAGTCGGATGCCCAGAGCAGGGGAGCTAAAGGATCGAGCCGAGTCCCGACCGCGGAGCAAGTAATCATTGAGGCTCTCAATCTCCACGCTACGGCCATTAACGTTGCTCTGATGCGAATCATCGCGCTGGAGGAGCGACTCAAACAGGCGCGAGGCTAATCCAGCATGGGTTTATCAGAACTCTCATCGGGAATCACCACCGGAGCCAGCCAGCCGTCCGAGGCGCAGCTCTGGTCTTTCTCAGAGCCATCAGAGGCGGTCCTTCCCGCCGGTATCCTTTTCCATGCAGCCGTGTATGGCGGTACGGGCTATTCCACGGAGAGTTGGGCGGAGGCCGTCGGGCTCGCGCAATGCCAGCTTCCCTTGAAAGTTATTCCTTTGGGTCCCCAGGAAGATCGTCACGGGATTCTACCCTTGGCGGTCCGGAAGACAATGGACGATCTGCAGCGCCAGAATCTGGATGTCGCGCGCAGCGTGATCTACCAGTGCACGACCGCCGATGCTTTCAATCTGCGGTTCTACGCCCGGAGCCGGATCGGCCGGACCACCTTCGAGACAGATCGGCTTCCCGAAGGCTGGGCTGAGCAGTGCAACGCCATGGACGAAGTGTGGGTCCCCTCCGAGTTCAACGCGCGGACCTTCGCGAGCGCCGGTGTGGACGAGCGCAAGCTGCGGGTGATGCCGATCGGGGTGGACGCCGGCTTGTTCCGCCCGGGAACCGAACCCCTGCCCTGGCCTTCGCGTGGATTCAAGTTCCTCTCCAACTTCGATTGGGTGGATCGAAAGGGCGCAAGGATCCTGCTGAAGGCGTACCTAGCCGAGTTCAAAGGCGACGAGGATGTGTGCCTTGTTTTGAAGCTGGCACAACACGGCAACCCCTCTGCGGACGCCGAGGCTTTCCTGACGTACTTCGTGGAGAGAGAGGCGGGACTAAAGATCGAGGACGCACCGCCCATTCTGCTGATCAAGGGATTTATACCGCACGTCGAAATGCCGCGCTTGTACGCGAGCGCCGACGCCTTCGTTCTTCCCAGCCATGGAGAGGGTTTTGGAATCCCCTATCTTGAAGCGCTGTCGAGTGGACTTCCGGTGATCGCGACCCGATGGAGCGGGCAGCTTGACTTTCTGCACGACGGCAACAGCTTCCTGATTGACGTCGAACGCCTCGTACCGGCATCGCCCGAGGTTGAGTTCTACGCCGGGCACCGCTGGGCACAGCCCAGCGTCGACCATTTACGCAAGCTCATGCGCTGCGCCTACAGGGATCGTTCAGAAAGCCGGCGGCGCGCGGCGGTTGGCCGATGCGAGGTCACCGAGCGTTGGGATTGGAAAGTCGTCATCAAACAATGGGAAGCCGAATTCCAGAGGCTTCTTAACTAGCGTCGTCGGACTTCAACCGAAGGACGTCGGGAAAAAGGCGAATGGCAATTCAGCTCCTGAACTATGGTGACGCGTCAATTCGAGCTTCGTACGATCGCAGTCCGCTCGTCACGTTGTTTACCGATTCATCCAGCGAAGACAGCGTCCCCAAGGATGTGCGCGAGGCGGCGGATCAGGTCGTCCTGTCCAATGTCGATCCTCTGAAAGCATGCCAGGTTTCCGATGGATCGGACGGGACCATCGTATGGCTGTCCGGCGACCGGCTGAAGGAAGGCACGCCGGCCATCCTGCGAAAGAACCTGCGGGAGCCCGGCCGCCGCACCTTTGTTCCAGTCCATTACCCTTATCTGGCGGAGGCAGATCTCATCACGCTGCAGCCTCGCTTATGTGCCAAGGGCGAGCCGCAGGACTATTGGGGTTTCAACATCCGCGTGCACAACGACGCCGTGCCGTCGGAAAAGCTCCTGCTCAGCCTGCGGGCTTCCGGAGAGCCGTGGGCACAACTCTCGCTCGCCATAGCTGGCGAAGTCGCCAAGCCATGCTCCGGATGCGAACAGTTGGCCCTGCTCTGGCAAGCTTACCGTACACTGCCTTCAGCGATCGGCGCCCTGGCACTTCGCAATCTGATCGTGGCGCTGATCCGTCATGGGCATTTCGGCCAAGCTTTGCAGTTGCTTGAAAAAGGTATGAGGGTCTTCGAGGGGTATGCTGAACTGCCTTACCTCGCCGCCCTGCTGTGTCTGCGCGATGGCGAGCCAAAGAAAGCTGCACCCTATTTCAGCAGACTGCAATCCGCCAGCCGGGCGTTTGTCGGGGATGGTGGAGAAAATACGTACAAGTTGTCCTGGCTACTCGGTCTCTGTGATCTCCAGTCAGGGGACGAACGCGCGGCCTTTCGGCATTTCATGGCCAGCGCCGGCGGAGCGACAATTTTCGCGCCCGCAGCAGATGAGATCTTCAAGCTGCGGGTTCCGCGTCGGATGGTCGAGAAATGCCAGTGGCCGTTGTACAGGCTCGCGCGACGCGAGCCCGAGCTCCGCGAAAGAGTTTTTGACTATTTCCTGGCACATCGAGTCTTTCACGGGGCTCGGCGTCTTGTGGAAACCCTCGATCTTACCGAGGAGGCTCGCGTTTTACTGGCCGAGCGGCTGGAACGCGCCGCGTCGCCTTACAAGGGTAATCCGGGATCAACTGGCAAGGCCGGTGTGATCCTCGAGGGCCCCTTCCTAGAGCACTCGAGCCTGGCCCGCATCAATCGCGAGGTTGCGAGGAGCCTGATTCAAAGCCGTGCGTTCGATGTCGCTCTCGCCCCTACCGGCTACGCGAGCGGAGGGCTCGCCCCAACGGAAGCCCTCGAGCAGATCAAGGCGGCGATCAATCACCATCCTGCTCGCGTTGACCTCACAATCCGGCACCAGTGGCCGCCCGATTTCAGCCGGCCGGAGTGCGGCAAATTGGCAGTCATCTTGCCCTGGGAATATGGCGCAATTCCACAAATGTGGGTCGATCAGATTAACAGCAACGTTGATGAAGTCTGGGTTCCATCGAAGTTTGTTCAGCGGGTGCTAGTGCGCGCCGGGGTGATCAGGGAGCGTGTGCGGGTGATTCCCAACGGTGTTGATCCGGAGATGTTCAATCCGAAAGGCGGCCGCACGCGCCCCCAAGCGGTACGACAGTTCCTGTTTCTTTTTGTCGGGGGCGTGATCCGGCGAAAAGGGATTGACCTGTTGCTGAAGGCCTATCGCGACGCTTTCGAGCCAGGCGACGACGTCACGCTGCTTGTGACGGCGCTTGGATCGCAGGCCGCCTACCAGCACAACAGCCTGCACGAGCAGGTGATTTCCGCCGCCGGGAACGCCTCCTTCCCGCATGTGGAGTTGCTGACCGGAGAGCTTGATGACTCCACGCTGGCTAGCCTTTATCGGGGCTGCGACGCCTTCGTGCTGCCGTATCGCGCCGAAGGCTTCTGCATGCCCGCCCTTGAGGCTATGGCGTGTGGCAAGCCGGTGATCACCACGGCCGAGGGACCGTCGCAGGACTTCTGCTCGCGCGCAACCGAGTACCTGG
>JASHXK010000635.1 GCA_030043575.1 Terriglobales bacterium | reverse complement strand
CACCGGTGGAGGAGCTCATGGCGACGGCCTCGGGGTTTTCGCGCCAGGGTGTTCCGCGAGAGGCAGCTCCCCGGCCCGTCGTGACACTGTTGGAGTTACAAAATAACTTCCATATGCACCTGTCCAACATTCGCGCGTTCGTCTTCCAGGAGCTGGCAGCGCATGGCTATTACAAACAGCGCCCGGACAAAATGCGCGTAATTTACGCCGTCAAAGGGATCTGTACTGGCGTCCTCATGGCTGGGGTCGGGCTCTTGCTGGCGGCGGCGAACAGAACGAATCCGTTGCCCTTGATGCTGATTGGCATCTTTACGGGCGCGATCATTGTGGTATTCGGTCCGCTGCTGTCTGCGACTACGATTGACGGGTCGCGCACGCTGGCCCAGGTTGTGGGCTTCAAAGATTTCCTCGGGCGCGTGGAGAAGGATCACATTGAGCGGCTGGAGAAGACACCGGAACTTTTCGAGAAATACCTTCCTTACGCCATGGCGCTGCAGGTGGAGAAGGGATGGTCGCAGGCGTTTGCCGGCGTTACCGTGGCCGCGCCGCAATGGTACCAGCGCCAGCACGGCTACGGCTTCGGATTTGACTCCGTGCCCGTAAACCTGGTCGGCGACCTCAGCGGGATGTCGAAGCAGGCAGCAGTCGTGTTCACGTCGAAACCGAACACCGCAGGGCGACAGTGATTGGCCCAGCGCGGAAGCGCTGGGTACACGTGTTATAAAAAACTCCCGAGCCGCTTTAGCGGCGGCACGAACGGCCTGCCGCCCCTGAAGGGGCTCATGATTTCTTCTTGCCGAGTACCCAGCGCTGGAGCCTGCCCTGAGCGCAGTCGAAGGGCGCTGGGCTAATTACTTTCGCCCTTCGGGCTCTCGATCTTTCGGAGCTATAGCGAATCCTCGTGCAGCGGATCTTCTGATGGGATTCCGTGAGAACTACGGCCTCAACTTACTCCGTGTACTCCGTGCCTCCGTGGTGAAAATGCTTTCTTCTCCGTACCCTCTGTGTTCTCAGTGGTGAAAACTCATTTCCTTTGTTCCAGCGTGACGCTCACGGTCAGCGGCTGGCCGTCGCGCAGGACCTTCACCTCGACGGTCTGGCCGACTTTGCTGCGGCGGAGGGCGTCGGTGAAGTCGTAGAGGTTGTGGATGGGCTTGTCGCCGAACTCGACCAGGATGTCGCCGGCTTTCAATCCCGCTTTCGCCGCGGGTGAGCCGGGGCGCACATCGGAGAAGCGCACGCCGTCTTTCACTTCGCCGAAGTCGGGAATCGATCCGAAGTACGGGCCGTAGCCTCCGGTGCCCGACAGATTGCCCATCGGCTTGTCTTCCGCAACGACGACAAACTGCGGCGGCTGCGGCGCATCGGCGAGTTGCAGCATGACATCGGCGATCATGTTGAGCAACTGCGCGGCTGAGGGCGCGTTGATCTTGTCCCAGGTGTCGGAGGGCTTGTGATAGTCGGCGTGCAAGCCGGAGAAGAAGAACAGCACAGGAATTTTCTGGGTGACGAACGACGTGTGATCGCTGGCCGCGTAGCCGCCGGGCGAGTAATGAATCTGGAAGTTCGTGTTCTTGCGCGCCTGCTCCAGAATCGGCTTGAAGGTTGAGCCGGTGCCGACGCCGCCGATGTAAATCCAGTTGTCGCGGATGCGGCCGATCATGTCCATGTTGATCATGGCGACGCAGCGGTCGAGCGGCATGGTCGGGTGCTTCACCCAATAGGCCGAGCCGAGCAGCCCAAGCTCTTCGCCGGAGAAATTCAGGAACAGGATGCCGCGATCGAGCTGTCCTTTGAGCGGCGTGAACAAGCGCGCCAGCTCGAGCACGCCGGCGGTGCCGGAGGCGTTGTCGTCGGCGCCGGGATGGATCTGGCCGATCTGCGAAGGCGCCATGGAATTGGCGTCGCCGCGGCCCAGATGATCGTAGTGCGCGCCGATGATGATGTACTGGTCGCTCTTGCCGGGCAGGTAGGCGAGGACGTTGTCGACCTGCGCGTGCGTCTGCTCGATGTCGATGGTGAGCGCGAGTTCGAGCGTCGCGGGAAATGCGAATGACGCCGGCTTGCCGCTGGAGTTGATCTGCTGCTGCACTTCGGCCAGCGACTTCCCTGCTGCCTTGAACCAGTCATCGGCGACGGAGTTCTTCACCTGCAGCAGCAGGATGCCGGCATCTTCGGGGCCGCTGACGCCGCCGAAGCGCATCAGCAAGTCTTCTTCGCCGCCGGTGAGTTTGCCGTTGACGAAGACGACCGCTTTCGCACCGTGATTGCGCGCGTTGATGGCCTTGCTGACCAGTTGCGAATGCTGCGTGAGGCCCTGGTTGCCGGTTTTCGCGGAAAAGGTTTCGGGTTCGTAGCGGAGCA
The DNA here is from genome assembly GCA_030043575.1 of Terriglobales bacterium. GTDB lineage: Bacteria > Acidobacteriota > Terriglobia > Terriglobales > Acidobacteriaceae > Bog-257. Next base: position 162 of record JASHXK010000635.1, on the reverse strand, counting down.
GGACGACTACTTTGTCCTTCACGTCGACGCCGGCGTAATCGTCGTATTGAAACTCGTCGGCGGAGGCGCCGTAGCCGACGAAGACCATCGGGCCGGTGAACGAGCCGGAAGACGAGAAGCTGATGGGCTCGAAGTCCCGATTGATGGCGAGCGGCTGTTTGG
>JASHXK010000634.1 GCA_030043575.1 Terriglobales bacterium | reverse complement strand
GGCAGAACGAAGATCGGCGCGGACTGCCGCATCCGCTCCTATTCGGTGATCACCAATTGCGAAATTGGCGACAACGCTCTAATTCGCCCCGGTTGTATTCTGGAAGATTCCGTCGTGCGCAACGGCGCGCAGCTGGGGCCGTATTCGCATCTGAGGCCGGGCAGCGATATCGGCGAGGGCGCACACGTCGGCAATTTTGTAGAAACGAAAAAGACGCGCCTGGGCAAAGGCTCAAAGGCCAATCATCTTACCTATCTGGGCGATACGGAAATCGGCGAAGGGGTCAACGTCGGCGCCGGAACCATCACCTGCAATTACGACGGCGTCAACAAGCACCAGACGCTTGTCGAGGACGGAGTCTTCATCGGCAGTGACACAACCTTGGTGGCGCCGGTCCGCGTGGCGCGCGGCGCTTACATTGGGGCCGCGTCATGCATCACAGACGATGTTCCTCAAGATGCGCTGGCGATTGGCCGCGCGCGGCAGATCGTAAAAGAGGGTTGGGCCAAAGCTCAGCGTGAAAAGATGAAAGCGGCGCCGAAGTAGGCACGGCAAACCGACTGTTCCCCAGGATTCCCTGCTCTGGCCCACCAGCGCCATCTTCCAGGCATCTGTTCTCACCAGAGGAGCAGTTATGCCAAAGCGAGAAGCGAAGAATACTGCGGGCACTCATGGTACTGATCATCTAGACCTGTCGCGCCTTACCAGTGGCTCAGCGCATTCGATGACCACCTGCCAGCCGGGCGCTGGCAATACCTTCCGCTGCGCCGACGTTGGCAATACCGAGTGCAACTGGGAGACGAGCGGCGTCACAGACGATGAGATCGTGCGGCGCGCCGAAGAACACTGGCGCACAGAACATGGGATGGGCGATTGGACGGAAGCGGCACGCTCCAGGGCGCGCACCGCCATCAAGCATCGGCAAGCTGCATGAGAGATCGTCTTCTGATTGAGAAAAGGGAGGCCAACACGGCCTCCCTCTGCTCTTTAGTAGTTCTTTGTAGCCCGCCTACTGGTTGGAAGCCGATTGTTTCACCGTCAGCGAATGGGCCAGCTTGAAGGTGACCACCGACTCAGCCGGAACCTGCAGATCCTTATTGCCGGTAAACGCTGCTCCCGCAGTACCGGCGCCCGCGCCAATTAAACCGCCGATGAGCGCACCCTTACCGCCGCCGGCGAGTCCGCCAATCAAGGCTCCTGCACCGGTGCCGCCACCAGCCATCACGGCCGTGCGCTTGCCTTTGCCCTTAACCGTCTGCGTATAGGTTGAGGTCCTGATCGTTGTCGGCACGCCGTGCACGTTGATCGACGTCAGCGTGATCGACAGAGTGCCGGCTCCTTTGAACCGGCCTGGGGACTTGGAATCGACGACTGTTCCCGCAACTCCCGCTCCGGCGGGAATCGCCACTACGCCATTCACTGAGATCGGCTGAGTCAGCGTTCCCGTAAACGAATCGCCCGGCTGAGCCGACTTAGTGTCGATTGTGTTGACAACCCGGATGACCACGCCAGTTCCCGTGGGAATCACCAACGGTGGGGGCGGAGGTGGTGGCGGAGGAGGCGCTGGCGCAGCTTGCGGTGCCGGAGCAGGCGTGGATTGCGGTGGCGTGTTCTGCGCCATCTGCTGCTGTTGCGGCTGCTGTGCCATCTGTTGCTGTTGCGGCGCCGAGGCAGATTGCTGAGCCTGGCTCATGTTATTCGCCGGCTGGTTGCTCTGCGCCGAAGAGCTCTCACTGCTCGTTGCCGACGGCTGCTGATTTTGACTTTGATCCTTCTTATTGCAGGCCGTGAAAGCCGCAACCAGAAGGACACTGAGTAAGAGCGCTGACATTCTGGAACGCATATTGTTTCCTTTCGTTGTGTTGCCGGACCCGATTGCGTCCAGCCAGCTACTGCCGATACCTGAAGTCCCTGTCCGCACCCTTCGGGCAAGGAAACATCGACCCATGCGCTAAGGACTTAGTGGCCTGGAAAAGTAGAACGCAGAAATTGTAACGCGTTTACAGGCGAGTGACTGAAGCTACTTTGCAGGCTGGGAAAAAGGATGCTGTCACCTCTCTGACGTGAAACCGGCTTTCCGTTGTGGCTTGGCGTCGCGCAGAGCCAGATATCCCAGGACGCCCGCCACCAGGGATGCTGCCAGCACCGCCGTCTTTGCCTCCACCAGATGAGCGGGGTCGTCGAACGCCAGCGAACTGATAAAGATCGAAACCGTGAATCCGATTCCGGCCAGCGTGCCGACGGCGGTCAACTGTCGCCAAGAAACCCCCTCAGGCACTCGCGCCAGACCCATGAGCTCGGCGAGTTTGGCAAAACCAGTGATACCCAGCGGCTTGCCGACAACGAGTCCCAAGACAATCCCCCACGCGATACGGCTCGTGAATAGCTCGCCCCATGCGCCACCAGAAAAGGTCACGCCGGCATTCGCCAGGGCAAAGAGCGGCAGAACGAGAAACGACACCCAATCGTTCAACAGACGCGTCAGCCGCTCCGATGCCGACTCGGTGTTGTTCAGCAGAGCGTCGAAGGCACCGAGAATACTCTTGGCAGCGCGTTCGTCCCCTTTCGCCATGGCGTCGCGAAAACTTGCGGCCATGTTGGATGCCATGTCGCGGAAGTCCTCCAGCGACAAGGGTGCGTCGGTCGGCACGAGAAATCCCAGGATGACGCCGGCGATGGTCGCGTGAACACCGGATCGCAGAATGGCGATCCAGAAGCCCACGCCAAGCACGAAATACACCACAGGCCGCGAGATCCCCAGCTTGAGTACCAGTACGATGAGAGCCAGGATTACGATGCCCGCAAGCAACGCTCCGCGGTCGAGCGAGCTACTGTAAAAAACCGCAATCACAATGATGGCGCCGATATCGTCAGCGATCGCGAGCGTCAGCAGGAAAACTTTCAGGTCAGAAGGAATGCCCTTCACCATCCCCAGCACGCCGAGAGAAAACGCGATGTCCGTCGCCATCGGGATGCCCCAGCCATGCTGTCCAGGTTGACCATAGTTGAAGACTGCGAACAGTAGAGCCGGGACGATCATTCCTCCCAGCGCACCAAAGACCGGGAGGGCAGCGCGGCGAATGTCCGCCAGCTCGCCATGCACGATCTCATGCTTGATCTCCATGCCGACGAGGAAGAAAAAGATTGCCATCAGCGCGTCGTTGATCCAGGCATGCACCGGCAACTGCAGGCGTGAGAGCTGCAGCTCCATCTCCCAAACGTGGTGATAGGAGTCGTGCCATGGAGAGTTAGCCCAGATTAGCGCGATGACCGCAGCCGCGAGCAGGAAGATGCTGCTAATACCTTGAATGTGGATGAATTGCTGAATCGGCAGAACGAGCGCCCGCGCGACAAGCGACTCGCGCAGCTTGACCTGAAGCGCTCCATAGGTGCGAGGCGGTATTCCCATCGTGCGGTCGGCGGCGCTCGGACGGCGCAACCGTCCATCCATTCAAACTGCAATTGCAATCCGCGTCAACAATTTCCAGCGTGTAAGTCGGTGGAGCTGCTATTGGCAAAATCTGCGAGCCGTGGGTATCCTGAAACACTGCTATGAAGGCTGTTGTTCGCGAAGTACTGCTCATCTTCGCCGCCTTGCTGCCCATCGTAAATCCGCTGGGCATGGCGCCGATCTTCGCCGAGATGACGCTGGGATATTCGGTGAAGATACGGCGAACCGTCGCACTTCGCGTGGCGGTGAACGGCGTCGGCCTGCTGGTTGCGTCGTTGTTCATTGGCTCCTACGTTCTGGAATTCTTCGGTGTCAGTCTGGCTGCGGTGCAGGTCGGCGGCGGCCTGGTGGTCACCATCGCCGGTTGGAGCATTCTGAACAAGAAGAGTTGGGCCGACGACAAGCGAGTGGAATCGGCGCCCAACAGCCAGGAGATCCTCTCGCAAGCCTTTTACCCGATCACCATGCCACTCACGGTCGGTCCGGGTTCAATCGCAGTTGCGCTGACGCTGGGCAGCAACCTTCACGTGGAAAGGCACATTGAACTCATTTACAGCGCGCTGGCGGCAGTGGGCGGCATTCTCTGCGTTGGGATGGCGATCTTCCTATGCTACTGGTTGTCAGAAGGGCTACAGCGAGTGCTCGGCCCGACGGGCACCAGCATTCTGATCCGTCTATCAGCTTTCCTCGTGGTCTGTATCGGCATTCAGATCATGTTCAACGGACTGCAAGACTTCTACCACGTTCTGAAAGCGGGTACAGGAGCCGGCTGAGAGCTGTCCACAATCGCTGTTACCGATAGAATGCAAGTAATGAAGTTTTGCTCCCGTGAGCTTTTCCGGATCATTCCATTTGCCGCCTGCATTGGTTTATTCATTCCGATTGGCTGTTCCCACCCAACTCCGGCGAGGCGCTACGAGTTGGAAGGCCGGGTGATTGCGGTCAATCCAGCCTTGCGCCAGCTCACGATTGCCCACCAGGACGTCGCGGGATTGATGAAAGGCATGACAATGCCCTTCATCGTCGGCAAGCAGGACGAGTGGGTGTTCCGCGCCATCGTCCCCGGCGACCAGATTCACGCAACTCTCGTGCTCAGCGATCACGCCGAGCTGCAAGACATCAGCTTCACAAAGGGCGCAGGCGCCGCTAGTGACGGGATTTCGCCGCTGCACATACCGCAACCGGGCGATGCGATTCCCGATGTCGCACTCGTCAATCAAAACGGCCAGCGCATTGATCTCCAGCAATTCCGCGGCAAACCGCTGCTGCTGACCTTCGTCTACACGCGCTGTCCCTTTCCCGATTATTGCCTGCGTATGAGCAACAATTTCGCGCAGGTTCTGCAGCAGTTGCAAAAGAATCGCGCCGCTTTCGCTGATACGCAGCTTCTCAGCATCAGCATCGATCCAGAGCACGACAAGCCCGCGGTGCTGCGCGAGTATGGCGAGCGCTACGTGGGCCGCGTCGATCCTAAATTCCAGCACTGGCAGTTCGCCTCCGGATCGCCGGAGCAAGTGCGCCAAGCCGCTGCCTTCTTCGGCGTCGCATACAACACAAAAGACGGGCAGATCGTGCACGGCCTCAGTACCGTGTTAGTCGGCAAGGACGGAAAAGTGATCAAGGTATACTCAGGAAACGCGTGGAAGCCGGACGAGGTAGCGGCTGATGTAATCGCTGCAACATCCGGCGGTTGATCTTTGCCGATCCCCGCTTCTGGCCGCAGCCAGCGTAGCAGTCTGTTCGTGATCCGCGACTTGAAGGAGCTTACATGGCACAAAGCTACGACCCTGTTGCAAGACTAAGTGAGCTGATCAGGGGCATGGAAATCGCCACTTTGACCACCATGAGCCCGGACAACAGCCTGCATAGTTGTCCCATGGCGGCCCACGGCGTGGAGCCTCCCGGCGTGTTGTGGTTCTTGTCGGGCAGCAATACGGACAAGGTTGAGGCAGTGAAAACCATTCAGCGCGTGAATGTCTGCTTCGCTGATCATGTTGCGCAGCGTTATGTTTCGGTCAGCGGTTTCTGCGAGCTGGTGCGCGATCACGTCAAAGCCCAAGAACTCTGGCAGGACAGCTACAAATCCTGGTTTCCGGGTGGACTGGAAGATGCCAACCTTGTTCTGATGAAAGTTGGCGTTCAGCAAGCCGAGTACTGGAGTGCAACGGAGGGCCGTATGGTTGAGCTGGTGGGGTTTAATAAGCCGGCGATACTGTAGCACCTCAAGTAAAATGCCGGTTTACAAGAAGACGGAGAACCAAGATGAAGCGGAAGCGCGGGTTGAAGCAAAGCGGAGTCGCTCTGGCGCTGATCGTGCTTGTGGCCGGACTCGGATTGGCGCAAAGCCGGCCCACGCAAGGGATGATCGATGTGCCATTCGAATTCTATATTTCCGGCGTCAAGTTGCCGGCCGGGGAATATCTACTCGACCGAGTGGCTCCTACCTATGTCCTGCTACGCTCCAAAGACGGTACCAGGCAACAGGACCTATATCTGCTGCAGACTGCGGTTCCGACCAAGAACCCACCCTTGAAGGTGGTCTTCGCGTTGCGCGATGGCAAGTACTACTTCTCCGAGATCTGGAGTTGGTACGGAAAATCGCAGCTGAGTTCGTTCACACCGCAGAGCGGCGACCAGACTAAAGACATTCCCTTAAAAGCGGTGCAAAAAGATGTGGCCAAACCTGGCGGAAGTTTGTAATAGTTAGGTCCTTAGCTCTTAGCCTCTAGCTCTCAGCTCTTAGCCCTTAGCAATCGGACAAGGGTCGAGTGTGCTTGCTCAACAGAAGGCCCCTGCCGCTCGCGAAGAGCTAGCAGCTGGAAGTAATCAATGAAAGGAAGACGATCCTCATGACCTCACGCAACAAGAAACTCGCAAAGTTCGCGATTGCTGTAGCCCTGCTGCTCGGCTTGCCGGCGTTCACCGTCGCCCAGATGGGCGGGTCGGGGGATGAACTACAGCAGAAATTGATGGCCATGAAGCAGGCCGCAGCCGCAAACAAACAACGGCTGAAGCAGTATCAATGGGTGGAAACCAGCCAGATCACACTGAAGGGCGAACAGAAGCCGGAGAAGGTTTACCAGTGTTCGTACGGCCCGAATGGCCAGATACAGAAGATTCCGATGGGGGCACAGCCGCAGCAGCAGCAACGAGGTGGGCTACGCGGCAGAATCGTCGAAAAGAAAACGGAAGAGATGAAGGACTACATGCAACAGGTGCAGAGCCTGCTGGCACTGTATGTTCCGCCCAACGCCGAGCTGATGCAACAGGCGTTTCAGAAGAAGAATGTCTCGCTCGACAAGAGCATGGGCAGCTCAGGCGTGCAACTGATGTTCAGCAACTACGCCAAGCAGGGCGATCAGATGACGATCGGTTTCGATCCGGCAACCAAGAAGATCACGACCGTCAACGTCAATACCTACATGGATAATCCGCAGGATGCAGTTACGCTCTCTGTCCAGATGGCGTCGCTGCCCGATGGTACGAACTACGCGCAGCAGACGGTCTTGAATGCGACGCAGAAACAGATTCAGGTGACTACGACCAGCACAAACTTCGCAAAGCTGCAGTAGGCGGGAATCCAGCCTAAGGAAGAATGACTGCGGCGCCGTCGATCGCATCCTTCTTCACGGCGAGCAACGCTTCGTTCGCTTGATCGAGCGGGAACGAAGTCACCCTGGGATGCAAATTGATCTCCGCGGCTAGCTTCAGGAAGTCGCG
>JASHXK010000633.1 GCA_030043575.1 Terriglobales bacterium | reverse complement strand
ACGATGAGCTTATCGAAGTCGCTCGCGGCGCCAGCCTCGATAATGAGCGCCGCCTCCACAACCGCGATGGCGTGCGGATCGGCACGCTGGACTTCGTCCATCCACTGGCTTTGCGATGCAATGACCGCAGGGTGCACGATCGCATTCAGCTCGGCAATGCGGTTCGGAAAAACCAGATTCGCCAGCCGGGAGCGATCAATTGTCCCATCCTCGCTGAGAATCTCATGGCCGAAGCGCCTCACGATCTCGTCGTACACCGCCGTCCCGGGCTGGTAGAGCTGGTGTGCCAAGTCATCAGCCTGAAGCAGACGCGCTCCGTGCTTCACCAGCATCTTAGCTACGGTTGATTTGCCGCTGGCGATACCGCCTGTCAGTCCTACGCGCAGCACGCTTCACCCGAAGGAAGACTGCGGTTGAACCGCCTTGATGGCATAGCTAGTGTCAATCTCACGCAGTATATAAGGCTCGCTGAGCAAGCTTATCAGTACAGATGGGATGGGCCTATTTGAATCTCGGTCGGTCCGCTTTCCGGATGATGCAGGATCTGCTGCGCCATGTCGTCCGTGAATTCAGTTGAATTGGAAAGAACCACGATCCCGATCTTCCGCTTCGGCTCGAATCCCACGAAGGCGTGATAACCAAAGGTGCCGCCGTTGTGCCAGACCAGTGTTCCACCGTTCATGATGTGCCAGCCCAGCGCAATTTGAACTCCCGGCGAAGCTTCGCGACGCACCTTCAGCATGTATTTCATGGCCGGGAGAAGCGGGGTTCGAATCAGCCCCATGTTCGCGGCCAAAAAAATGAGCATGTCATCAACGTTGGAGCGAATTGCGCCAGCGGGCGCCAACACAGTAATCGGGATGCTTGGAGTCTTCTGGTCACCATGATATCCATCAATCAGCTGCGCCTTCATTTCATCGGTCGGATGGATCGCGGTATGGTTCATCTGCAGCGGTTCGATAATGCGTGTGCGCAGCAGGGTCTCGTAATCCGTTCCGGCGCGCATGGCCAGAATCTGACCCAACAGCCCTGCGCCAAAATTCGAATACTCGTACGCCGCCCCCGGATCACGAGTCAGCTGATAGTGGTTAAGGAAATCGTAGACCTGTTCGATGGTGTAATCCGACGGATGCGCCGGCTCGCGCGGAAAGCCGGAGTGATGGGTCGAGAGATCGAGCAGCGTGATTTGCTTGCCGTTGCGTGACGGCACCTGCACCGATGCCGGAAGATATTTGGCTATGGGATCGTTGAGACTGACCTCTTTGTCCAGCACCATCTGCGACAGCAGCAACGACGTGAAAACCTTGGTGACCGAGCCGATTTCGAAGATCGTCTCGCCGTCGGGCACGCGCGGATCGTCGGGGGCGAACTTGCCGTAGCCGATGATCTCCCGTCCGTGTTTACTGATGAGACCGACGACGATGGCAGGTGCCTTGTGGTCTACGTCCACGTAGTGCGCCAGCATGTCGTGAATCTCTTTGGAGGTCGCCAGCCGGGTGGGCAGAGTTTGTGCGCACAGCTCAGGAATCAAGCACGCGACGCAAAGCAAGGCAATCGATACGCTTCTACCCGTCACGCGAGACCTGGGCGCCATAGCTGACTAGCCTATCGCATTCGCAGCCCAGCGACCGAAGCGCTATTTTGTGTCGAGATCCACGTCCTTGATTGGCACGTCCCAATGCGCCTCCAGAATTTCGAAGCGGCGCTTCTCCTCGCGTTTGTACGATTCCTGGTCGGGAAAGAGCTGCTTAAGCAGCGGCGCGGTGTCGAAGTCGTCGTTTGCGATGGCCGCATTCTTGAAGACGATGGTCACGCGATAATCCCAGCGTCCGTCCTCCGTCGCGTGGTATCGCGGCTGTGTGGCCGTAACTTTCAGAATGCGGCCGAGTTCTATTTCTTTCTTCAACAGCGGATAGTGGTTCTTCTTGAAGAGAGTGATGAATTCGTCCGCATATCCCCACTTCGCCTTGTAGTAGTACTCAGCCACGAACGGCTTGTCGGGATTGACGGCAGTTGCGGCAGTTTGTGCATTGGCAGCATACGCCGAGCCCGCGGTGCAAAGAACAGCCACGGTCAGCAGAGCCAACAGCCCCGGCTTCATCGGACGCATGGATTCCTCCTTCGAAGGTGTCTTCCACGAAGCACCGTACCGGAAAGCTGAGCTTGTTTCAACGGAGAGCGCTGAACTGCTCCGCGAGCGGCCGATACCAGTCGCTCGCGGATCGGAGAGAGTACGGAGTCGTCTATTTGTAGGTGGCGCTGGTCATGGCGAGGTAATCGCGATGGCCGCTGGAATCCATCATGGAATCGAACGCTGCCAAGGCTAAAGGGTTGGCTTTGACGGCGGCCTGCACGGCGGCGTTAACCTTGTCGAGGCCGTCGGCATTTGCTGCGATGTAGAAGATCCAGAAGGTGCCCGGCGGATCGGTGTGGATCGCTTCGGTATCGATCTCGTACTCGTAAATCGTGCCGTCCGCCAGCTGTTTCTCCAATATCGGCACAATGAGGTTCTTGGCCAGCATGGCGACCGCGTCGTCGGGAGCATCCGCCTTCAGTTTGTACTGGCCGCCATGCGTGTAGAGCCCTTTCCAAGATCCCGATTTCCAGTTGTAGAAATGGCTGACGTAGATGCCGTCCCAATGCTTGGTGGCGGCCTGCAACGCAGGAGACGTGGCGCTGCCATTGCTGTAGAACTGATTCAGCACGTTCATCAGACCTGCCATCGACATGGACGACCACCAATCGTCATGCGTGGCGCCGTCCGCCGTGTGGACCAGGTTCAGATCGCTGCCATATCCCACAATCGTCCCGCTGGCGAGAGCCGGCGCCAGTACTTTTTCATCGGCCGCGCCGGCCTTTTCATAGTCCGCCCATTGCGCGCGAGGAATATTCCAGAAGCCGACGTAGCTGTACATCGGCGGCTTCTCTTTCACTTCGCTCATCTGCCCACGCGCCGGCATCGCCCAGACTGCCACCAGCGCGAGCGTACACAATCCTGCAAACCTCCACAGCATCCTGTTCATGTTGTTCTCCTAAGTAATTTGGTTTAGATCGGTGCAACCTAAATCACTTCTACAGCAGGACCCGTAATGCCAAGCTCGAGATCTCGGCTTTACAGTGTGTAGACATCTTTGGAAACAGCACCTCGCCAGATTCGGCGCGAGGTGAATCAGGCGCAAGCCAACCCCCGGTACCGCCTTCCCTGGGAACGGCAAAGAGTGGACTAACTTTGTTGTCTCGGAGCTGCGGGCATTCTGCGCTGTATTGGTTCAGAAAACAAGCGCCTATGCGTGGCATGAAGCCCGTTGCGCAAACGTGGTGCGGATGTATCCACCAGAGAGCCGGTGGACCAGCCTCCGTCTCACTGCGGTGGGAGTGAGGTTGAGCTAACGCACCGCCAGGCTGCCGACCTTGTCGCCACGTCGCAGCTTGGCAGCTTTGACCGTGTTGCTCATCAGCATGGCAATGGTCAGCGGACCCACTCCACCCGGCACGGGCGTGATTGCGCCCGCAACCTCGGCGACTTTGGGATGAACATCGCCGATCAGCGTGGAACCCTTGGCGGCGAAATCGCGTTCGCGCTTTTCGTTTCCGGCAAAGAACTCGCTGAACTGCGCAGGATCGGTGACGGTATTCATGCCGACGTCGATCACCGTCGCTCCCGGTTTCACGAAGTCGGGCGTGATCATGCCAGCCTTGCCGATCGCGGCCACCAGGATGTCAGCACGGCGGCAGACGCCTGGGAGGTCGCGCGTCTTGGAATGGCAGACGGTCACCGTCGCATTGCCGTTAAGCAGAAGCATGGCGACGGGCTTGCCGACGATGTCGCTACGCCCAACAACCACCGCTTCAGCCCCTGCGATCGGAATGTTGCTGCGCTTAAGGATCTCGATGATGCCGGCGGGCGTACAAGGCACCAGACCGGGGCGCTGGGTGGAAAGGTAGCCAACATTCATGGGATGGAAGCCGTCGACATCTTTTTCAGGCGAGACGGCCAGCAGGACTTTCTTCGCGTCGA
>JASHXK010000632.1 GCA_030043575.1 Terriglobales bacterium | reverse complement strand
GCCATCCTTCGTCAGCGCGGTCTGAAGAAGCTGACGACGCACACCATCACGACGATGCCGAAATTACTGCATGAACTGGAGCGCGTGCGCCAGTTGGGCTATGCCGTGGATGACGAAGAGAACAGCCTGGGCGCGCGTTGTGTCGGCGCGCCCATCTTCAACGGCGAAGGCGGGGTGGAAGCCGCCATCGCTTCCACCGGCACCATTAACGACGTTCCCCGCGACGCCGTCCCTCATATCTCCGACATGGTGAAAGAAGCCGCCCGCCGCATCTCGCATCAGATCGGCTATCGCGGCCCGTATCCCAAGCCGGTCGAGAACAATTAGCAACCATTTGACGATTGGAGAACCCCGGGCTTTCAATACGGACACGGAACCTGCTTGCCCGCTTTCACGCAAACGATCGGCTTATATCGCGACTTGTTCTCCACCAGATCATAGGAAAGCCCGCAGTCCGACTGGCGGACTGCTATGGAAAGCGAGTCCCGAGGCGCACCCGGCTTCACGAGCACCGCAATGTCGCCATTGGGCGCGTTGGGGTCATCCTCTTTCGCCTTCACCTTAAGAAGGTAGAGTCCCGGCGGGATGCTGGAAAACTGAAACGAACCGGCGCCGCTCGTCTCGGTCTGAGCAATCTCCTTGTATGAAACGAGTTCACGCAGACTGACGTTGGCTTCTCTCAGCGCCTCGCTGGTCGGTTTGAAAAGGCCATCCTCGATATGTCCCTTTAATGACGTTGTTTCGAGAATGGGAGTTCCGGGCCATTTGACATCGACCACCGCTGAAGCGGCATCGCCAGACACATTGAGGACGATATCGCCGATGCCCGTTTCCGGGTTATCGGCTTTTTCCGGATGATCGGCTTTCAGCGCGAAACTGCCAGTTGTATTTAAGTGAAACTGCGCTTCGCCTTTCCGATCGGTGATCGATGTCGCGATTACATCGATGTAGTCCCCGATGTTAATCGCTTTTGCCCTTGTTGCGGCAGAGTGGGCGTTGGGAGTGTTCTCGTTTATGTCAGCCATGGAATCGGCTGATCTTTCGAGTGCACTTCGGTGATCGACGATCGCCCGCGAATACTCCTCCACGCGGAAATACGTCACCAGGATACGCAAGCCCACAACTGGGCCGTAATCATTGCTGACACGAACGGTGAAAGAGGGAGACGTGTTGACGGCGATTTCGCCCCTGGTGCAGGCGAACGCCGAAACGGACAGAATCAGAATTGAGAACACGACTCGAAGAGCGACGGGATGGCGCATACGATTCACTATCGATGATTCACTATCCTCCAACATACCAGTCTGCCCGGCGCAGCGGCAGGTGCGTGTTTCCGTGGTCCGGCTTGCTGAGTAGCACCTGATTGACATTCACGCGCCCGATGTTGAAGGCGTGCGCGCAGCCGGACATATAGAGACGCCAGATGCGATAGACGGTCTCGCTAGTGATTCGCGTGGCGTCCTCATACCGCGATTCCAGCCGGCGCACCCACTGCCGCAGCGTTCGCGTGTAGTGTTCGCGCAGGTTCTCGACGTCGCGAACTTCGAAGCCGCAGGCCTCCGCGATGCGAATGGTCGTGCCCAGCGGCGCCAGACCGCCGTCGGGAAAAACGTACTTGTCGATAAACGACGGTCCCTTACGGTGATAGGTCGCGGCGGTCGCGATGCCGTGGTTCAGGAACACGCTTCCGGTTCGCAAAAGCTTCCACACATGTTCAAAGTACTGCGGCAGGCGCGCCTCGCCGACATGCTCAAACATGCCAACGCTTACGATCTTGTCGAACTGTGACGATGGATCGAGATCGCGATAATCGCAGACTCGCGCTTCGCAGACGTCGCTCAAGCCTTCTTCTCGAATGCGTTTCTGTGCCCACTCCGCCTGCGGCTCACTTAGGGTTACACCCAGCGCGCGTGCGCCGAAATTTCGCGCCGCACGCAGGATCAGTCCTCCCCAGCCGCAGCCGATGTCCAGCAACGTTTCCCCCGGCCGCAGCCGAAGCTTGCGGCAAAGGTAGTCGAGCTTGTGAATCTGCGCGGTGTCGATGTCCTCCCCGTCACGTTCAAAGTACGCGCAGGAATACACCATGTTGCGATCGAGCCAGAGGCGATAAAAATCATTGGACAGGTTGTAGTGATAGCCAACGGCCTCGCGATCGCGATGCTTGGAGTGCAAGCCGCCGTGCAGGTGCGGCTCGACGTGGCCATAGTGATGACCGCCGTTAGGCAGCCTGAGCAAAAGCCCGGCCAACCGCAACTTCTCCATCAACTCAAGTTCGTGTTTTACGAGGTAGTCGCCGAACTCGAAGGCAGCTTCGAGGTTCCCCTCCACGTCAAAGTCGTCATAGATGTACGCCTCGCCGAGCGTGACCTGGTTGGCGCCCAATAACATGCGGCGCAAGGCTCCAGGATGCTTCAGCACCAGCGTGAAGCGCGGCAAACTCAAGTTTCCCCAGACTTCGCCGTTCCATAAGCGCACAGCGAAGTCACGCTGCGCATAGTCGGCAGTGATCGAGTCCAGAAGTTCCAGGGAGATTTCAACGGCGTGATCGCGAACCGGGTTGGCAAGTGCTGACATAATGCCATCTCCGAGGGTGAGATCCGCGGCCCGGGCTAAAACAATCGTACCTGCGCGCTTTGTGGCCTTACGAGTGAATTATAGGATCTTGAAGTGGTTGGGCAAGAGAAAAGGCAGCAAAAAACTGAACCACGCACCCCCTTAGATCAAAGCCGTGAAAAACGGCAGCGCGTAGGAGCCGAACCGCTCTTACGAGTTGCGCCGTGCCGGTCTGGCTAAGCCTTCTCGTTCCAAACTCCTCTCGATGTTGTTCCAAACTCGTGGGCTGGGATTTTCCATCGGCACCAACAACTTGGCGCATTCCGCGATGTAGCGCAGATCCGCCACCAGGTCGGAGCACACCGGGCAGTTCTCCAGATGTTGCCGCTCTTCTTCACTCCCCCCGCCATCGATGATGTATGGCAGAACCTTCTGAAACTCCGCACACGTCATGTTCTTTCTCTCCCCGGGGTCGGCGACGGTTCGGTTGTGATCTCGTCCACTCTGCCTTCCCTCTCGCAATCTCGAAAAACGTTTCTCTCTACTAGTGCCGGCCAGCAGCCTTCTCCGCTTTGCTCTGCTTGAGAAGATCGCGCAGTTTCATTCGCGCCTTGTGCAGCTGGGACTTGCTGTTGCCAATCGAACAGCCCATCATCTCCGCGATCTCATTGTGTTCGTAACCCTCGACATCATGCAACACAAAGATGATGCGGTATCCCGGCGGTAAGCTCTCGACCGCTCGTTCCAGGTTCACTCGGTCGATGGAGCCGGCGAGCACGTTATCGCGCGTTCCCACATCCTTCCGCGGACCGTCCTCCTGTTGCGGCTCCAGCGTCTCCTCCAACGAAACTTCCGGCAGACCCTTCTTCCGCAGATGCATCAGCACTACGTTCACTGATAGCCGGTGCAGCCAGGTGGAGAATGCCGACTCTCCACGAAAGGTTGCGATTTTGCGATAAAGCTGGAGGAATGCCTCCTGGGTCAAGTCTTCGGCTTCCGCCGTGTTGCCGGTCATGCGCAAACAGAGCGAATACACTCTCCGCTTGTGCAGGCCGTATAGAGCTTCAAAGCATTCGGCGTCGCCTTGTTGGGCACGCGCGATCGCTTCTTGCTCAGTTATGCCGGTCGCCAGTACCTTTTTCGCTGTCGTCAATGTTCTCCACCAGTACGCTCTCCCGCATTGGATGCAAGCTGGGCAGACTCTGTTGCTTTTGGCAGTAGTTGGCCCAGCGCATCAGGCGTCAAGAACGTCTGAGCAGATTTCTCTTCCTTCTCTAAGTCGGATGCAGGTTGGCACGAGGACGAAGCCTTCCCACCTTGTTAAACCTCAGAAAACCGTAGTTGATCGGTAGCGGGCTGGCGAATCTATACCAACACTTTAGTTTGCCTCGGGAAGGTTTAGATTGGCCCCTGGAAATTAACACTAGAAATGCTTGACATCCGATAGTCCCGGTCTAAAATACCCGACAATATGACGTTTGGCGTCGAATTTCTTGCGATTTTCTTATGAACGTTGGCCAGCCGTTAACCACAACCCCCAACCATCCTCAGAGCGACGCAATGGACAACCAGTGTCGGCATCCCCGAGTCCAGGTCGTCTCGCGAGACGAAGATGCGGAGTATGTCGAATGTCTCGAGTGCCGCGAAATCTTCGAATCCAGCGAGTTCCGCGACATGGACATCGAATCCAAGATCCCCATCGAAGAAGAATAGTCAGGAGTTAGGGCGAAGAGCCGGCTTTCGCCAGAACGCCGCCGCGGTGCGTCCGCACACTATCGCAGCCGTAGGGCGGCGTCGGCAGACAACTCCGGGTCAGCAAATTCTCCTGCGATGAAACGCGGATACGCCGCGGCCGCAATCATGGCGGCGTTGTCGGTGGAAAGCTTGCGCGACGGAAAATGGACTGGCAGTCCTTGCTCGGCTGCTTCGCGTTCGAAGGTGGTTCGCAGCTCTGAGTTGGCGGCGACGCCTCCGGTAACCAGCACCGTGGCTACTTTGTGTTCGCGCGCCGCCAACAAGGTTTTACTCGCCAAATCGTTCACCATGGCGCGTTGAAAAGACGCCACCAGATCCAGCGTCTGGGGATCGCAAGCAGCGAGAATCTCCGCTGAGGACGGGCTCGCCCACTGGGTTAGAACCCGGCGCCGCTGCTCAATGCTGGGGCGCAAATGATGAGTCTCGACATACCGCACGACCGCGGTTTTAATTCCACTGTAAGAGAAGTCTATCCGCAGGCTGTCGTCGGGATACCGGTTCTGGGGATTCCGATCGCGGTGCTTGATTTGCGCGAACGGGAACTTCACAGCGCGCGGATTGCCATGCTGCGCAAGATAGTCAATGATTGGCCCGCCTGGATAGCCCAGTTCCAGCAGCTTGGCGACCTTGTCGAAAGCCTCGCCTGCAGCGTCATCTCGTGTATGTCCCACATCGTGGTAGGTCCACGAGGCATCACGGCGTTCGGCAAGGTAGAGGTGCGTGTGTCCGCCGCTCACGACCAGGGCAAGCACCGGAAACTGCAGCTCACGGTTTTCGTTTTGCCGCTCTTCCAGCAGCACGGCGTGGATGTGCCCCTCCAAATG
>JASHXK010000631.1 GCA_030043575.1 Terriglobales bacterium | reverse complement strand
GGTTGGAGATCTGCTCCCCAATTTCGTAATTGGTCGCCATGTCGGGGCCGATCAACTGAATGTCGATGGGCGCGGGCAGGCCGAAGTTCAGGATTTGGGTGACGATATCGGCCGGCTGGAAGAAGAACTCCACCCCCGGAAACCGGCGTGGCAGACCTTCGCGCAGCTTGTGAATGTAGTCCGCCGTGGGGTGGTGGTGCTCCTGGTTCAACCCAACCAGAATCTCCGCGTCGCTGGTGCCGATCACGCCCGAGTTGCTATAGGTAAGGTTGATGCCGGAGTTGGGCAGGCCGATGTTGTCGAGAATCGTCACCAGCTCGTCTTTGGGGATCTGCGTTCGCAGATAGCTCTCCACGTCGTCGGTCAGCCGTGCGGTTTCCTCTACGCGCAGACCGGCGCGGGCGCGAAGATGCAAGCGCATCTGGCCGGCGTCGACGCTGGGGAAGAAGTCTTCGCCCAGGAAAAACACCAGTCCGAGAGATAACACGCAAAACGCCAGGAAGCACGCGGCGAAAACCCTGCGGTGCTCCATCGTGGTTTCCAGCAGCTGGTAGTAGCCGGCGCGGAACTTGTCGAAGCCGCGCTCAAAGCGTCGCTGATAGCGGCCAAAGAATGTCTTGGCGGCGGCTTCGCGATGCTCATGACCGCGCATGATGTACATCACCAGCGTCGGAATCAGGGTTCGCGAAAGGAAGTAGGATGCCAGCATCGCGAAGACCACGGCTTCGGCCAGCGGCACGAACAGGAAACGCGCCACGCCAGTGAGGAAGAACATCGGCACGAACACGATGCAGATCGACAGCGTGGAAACAAATGCCGGCACCGCGATCTGCGAAGCGCCGTCAAGAATCGCCTGCTTCATCTCCTTACCCTGGGCGAGATTGCGCTCGATGTTCTCGATCTCCACCGTGGCGTCGTCGACCAGGATGCCGACCGCCAGCGCCAGACCGCCCAGCGTCATGATGTTGATGGTCTCGCCCAGAGCGCTCAGGAGCAGCACGGAGACGAAGATCGACAACGGAATGGAAATGGAGATGACGATAGTCGGTCGCCAGTCGCCGAGAAAGATCAGGATCATGACCGCGGTCAGCGCCGCAGCAATCAGCGCCTCGCGCAGCACGCCGTTAATCGACGCACGCACAAACAGCGATTGATCGAACAGCGGCTTGACCGTCACGCCCCGGGGCAGCGCCTGCAGGGCAACGGGCACGATGTTCTTAATCGCGTTGACAATGGTAATCGTGGATCCCTGGCCGACTTTGTACATCGACATCAGCACGCCGTGCACGCCATCCTGGCGCACGATATTGGTCTGCGGCGCAAAACCGTCGCGCACGTGGGCCACGTCGCGCATGTAGATCGTCGCCCCATTCACCTGCTTGACCGGCAGATCGTTCAGATCGGCGATGGTCCTGGGCGCGCTATTCATCTCCACCTGGTATTCAATCGAACCGATCTTGGTGGTGCCCGACGGAGTGATAACGTTTTGCGAGTTAATGGCATTGACCACATCCGTGGGCGAAAGGCCCTGCGCCTGCAGCCGCGGCATGTCGAGATCGACCTGCACCTGGCGAACCTTGCCGCCGTAAGGATAGGGCGTGGCCGCGCCCGGTACCGTCGCCAGTTGGGTGCGCAGGAAATTCTGGCCGAGGTCGAAGAGCACCTGGTCGGGCAGCGTCTTGCTGCTGAGGCCGAGCTGGACGATGGGCGTGGTCGAGGCGGTGTACTGGATGATGAGCGGCGGCGTCGTACCCGGCGGCAGGCTGCGCAGGATGGTTTGCATCGCCGCCGTGGTTTGCGCTAAGGCCGTCTGGATGTTGACCGAGGGCTGGAAAAAGATCTTGATGACGCCGTAGCCGTAGACCGATTGCGATTCAATGTGTTCGATGTTGTTGACGGTGATGGTGGTGATGCGTTCCGAGTTGGCGACAATGCGGTCCGCCATCTCCTGCGGCGCGAAACCGGTAAAGTTCCACAGCACGCTGACGACGGGTATGTTGATGTCAGGAAAAATATCTACGGGTGTGCGTACCACGGCCAGCGGCATCAGCAGGATGATGACCAGGGCCATCACTACGAAGGTATAAGGACGCCGTAGCGCTAGAGCAACAATCCACATTGATTCAGTGACACTCCACCAGAAACTATTGCAGCGTTGTTACCCGGGTGGAGCGAGCCTCCTGGCGTGCAGGACAGCGCCCCACATCCGGCTGCGCTTTAGCGCCTGAAGGAAGACCTAACCTCAGCGCCTAAAGTCACTGCAGCTCCACCTCACCAGCACCGCTGAAGCGGCGCTCCACCCGCTGTGGCCCAGAAAATCCGCAGGCACAGGCAAAACAATCGCAAGGACCTGATCTTCACGAAGGACTATGATACGATACGTAGCGTATTGGATTCAACCAGCAGCGGGACGAACCGCTAAAAGGGCATGACTATTTCTCGACAAAGCCCGGCCAAGTTGAACAACGGTAAACGGCCGCCGGGCCGGCCGCGCAGTGAGAACGCGCGCCAGGCGATACTCCGCAGTACGCTGAAGCTGCTGCGCAAGACCGGTTTCGAGCAGCTTTCCATCGAGGCCATCGCCGCCAACGCCGGCGTCGGCAAGGCGACGGTGTATCGCTGGTGGCCGAGCAAAGGCGCTTTGGTGGTTGATGCCTTCGCCTTGAGCACGGAAGACGAGCTCCACTTCCCCGACTCGGGCTCGGTCTATCGCGATATGGCCTTCCAGATGAACCGCTTTCTTGGAGTCCTCCGCTCGCCGCGCGGTTGCATCGTGCGCGCCATCCTGGGCGCAGGGCAATCCGATCGCGAGTTGCTCGAGGAGTTTCGCAAGCGCCTGCTGCGCCCCCGCCGGCAGGAAGCTTACGAGACGCTGCGCCGAGGCATCGAGCGCGGCGAGCTGCCCAGAAATCTCGACCTCGATCTGGTCCTGGATACGCTCTACGGTGCGATGTACATGCGCTTTCTGATCCGTCATGATGAGCTTAGCGAAGACTATGTGAGCGCAGTTTGCCGGATGGTGCTGCAGGGCGCAGCGCACCAGGCCTCGTCCCAGCGGCACGGCGGCGCAAAAACAAACGGCAATGCCGTGCGTCGTCACAATGCGAAAGTGTTGTGAGCCGGCACTAGCCTCGCCCTCGCTCCGTCTTATACAATCACAAGTTTCCTACTGTTACGCCATCCTCGTAAGGAGTAGACAACTCCGGCCAAACTGACCGGAAACCGGGTGCCCCGCTCTTGTCATCCCGAGCGGAGCGAAGCGGAGTCGAAGGACCTGCTTTTCTCCAATCCTTTGGCTAGGGTGGGGAAGAATCCGCTGTCGTCATATCAACATGAAAATTCACGAATATCAGGGAAAGGCCATTCTGCGGAAGTACGGCGTGGCCGTACCGCGCGGCCAGATGGTCGAGTCGCGCGAAGAGGCGCTGGACGCGGCGCGCCAGTTGTTTGAAGACGGCGCGACCGGCGTCGTGGTCAAGGCCCAGATTCATGCCGGCGGGCGCGGC
>JASHXK010000072.1 GCA_030043575.1 Terriglobales bacterium | reverse complement strand
TCGACGCCATGGTCAACGCCGAGGTGCGCAACTCGACCATGCGCAACCACACCGGCACGCACCTGGTGCACGCGGCACTGCGCAACGTACTGGGCACGCACGTCAAGCAGGCGGGCTCGCTCGTCGATCCCGGCCACCTGCGCTTCGACTTCTCGCACTTCGCCTCGCTCGACGACGAGGAGTTGCAGGACATCGAAGACCTCGCCAACCGCGAGGTGCTGCGCAACGATCGCGTCGAGGTCATCGAGGACGTGCCCATCGACGTCGCCGTCAACGAGTACAAAGCGATGGCGCTCTTCGGCGAGAAGTACGGCGACCGCGTGCGCGTCATCCGCATCGGCGACTTCTCCACCGAACTGTGCGGCGGCACGCACACCGCCGCCACCGGCGAGATCGGGCTGATCAAGATTCTGAAAGAAGGCAGCGTCTCCAGCGGCGTGCGGCGCCTGGAGGCCGTCACCGGCGAAGGCTCGCTGCGTAGGTTCCAGTCAGCTTTCCACACGGAACAGGTTGCCGCCCAGGTTGTCGGTGATGTCCTTAAGAAGGGTGAAGAAGAAATTCGAGTTGCAATGGCCGATCAACAGAGGGCGTCCGCTGCGATTCAGTCCGAGATTGAGCGGCAGAATGCGATCGCGGCAACGGTTCGGGAGGCCGTCAAAAAAGAGGAACAAGCCGCTGCGGCGATTCATTCAGAGTTCGAGCGGCAAAACGAGATTGCGAGACGCCTTGCCGACAGTCTCAAGAGGACAATCGAAAGGCGAGATGAGGAAAATAAGCGGCTGAAGCGGGAGTTGGAAGATATGCGCATGAAGTCGGCTGCGTCGTCGGTGTCATCGGCAACAGAGAACGTGCGCGAGGTGAAGGGCGTGAAAGTCCTGGCCACACGCGCCGACAACCTGGAGCGCCCGCAACTCCGCACCCTCATCGACAACCTGCGCAACAAGTTGGGATCGGGCGTGGTCGTCCTCGGCTCGGTGAGCGACGGCAAAGTCGCGCTGATCGTCGGCGTGACGAAAGACCTGACGCAGCGCGTGCAGGCCGGCAAGATCATCTCCGAAGTAGCGAAAAAGGTAGGAGGCTCCGGCGGCGGCCGCCCCGACATGGCCGAAGCCGGCGGCAAAGACCCCACCGCGCTGGATGCGGCTCTGGATGCGAGTTACGGAGTAGTGGAGAATCTGCTGGGGTAGCCGAGAACGAACCGCAGGTCCCTCCGCTCGAGCTAAAGCTCTCGGTCGGGATGACAAATCGCGAGAGCAAACCGCAGGTCCCTCGACTGCGTTCGGACGCTCCCGTCCTCACTCCGCTCAGGATGACAGCATAGGAGTCGAATGGCACCGCGCCGCTAGAACACGCCCAGCTTCTTCTTCTTCTTCACCTTATTGCTGTTGGTGTCGGTGGTGGAGGCGGTGGTGTAGATGGGCTTGGTTTCGTTGGGACTGGCGCCGGTATCCAGATAACCCGTCTTGATATCGATATAAGCCTCTTCGCGCAGCTTGGTGAGATAATCGCGCAGCGCCGGCTG
This sequence comes from Terriglobales bacterium, assembly GCA_030043575.1. Taxonomy (GTDB): domain Bacteria; phylum Acidobacteriota; class Terriglobia; order Terriglobales; family Acidobacteriaceae; genus Bog-257. Next base: position 3,069 of record JASHXK010000072.1, on the reverse strand, counting down.
CATCTTGGTCACATAAATCTGTTCCTGAATCTGACTTTCCACGTCCTTCAGCGGCGGAACGCCCGCGGTCTGATGTTCGGTGACCTTCAGTATGACGAATCCCTGATTGGTGCGAATCGGTTTGGTATATTGTCCGGCCGGCAGATCGAAAACCTGCGACTCCAACTCCATCGACAAGGTGCCGCGCTTGAAATATTCCAGGTCGCCGCCCAGCGACGCGGTTGGGCCGTCGGAATACTTCTTCGCCAAGTCATCGAAGTTGCCGCCCTTTTGCAGCATCTGGTAAACGTGATCGGCTTTGACTTGCGCCTGGGCCGCCACCTGCGGGCTGGGCGTCTCCGGCAACGCCGTCTCGCCTTTTTCGGTCTTCACCACGTCGGTCTTCTGGGTGGAGATCAAAATCTCGCTCAACCGCACCTGTTCCGGCCGCTCCATCTCGGCTTTGTGCTGATCGTAGTATTGCTGGATCTCCTGATTGGTAACCGTGATGTGACCGCCGACCTCCTGACCAATCACGCGCTGGGTCAGGATGTTGTTCTTCATGTTCTGCTTGAAATCTTCGAACGAGATCCCTTGCGCCTGCGCCGCCTTCTCCAGATCCTCCATCGAGTCGGCGTGCATCTGCTTGCGCAGATCGTCCAGGCGCTTTACCAGTTCGGTGTCGGCACTGATGCCCAGATCGCCCGCCTTCTGCAACAGCAGTTGCTGATCGATCAGATCGCGCAGCAGGTCCTTCTCATGATCGCGCGCCTGCTGTTCCGCAGCCGTCTTATCCTGCTGCTGCTGGGCCTCGGCGAACAACTGCTCGCGCGCTTTGCGCAAGTCAGCCCGGGTGATGATGTTGTTGTTGACGCGCGCGATGATCTCTTCGACGACCGTGTCTTCCGATGCGCTTGCGCCGGATGCGCTGGTGGCCTGAGTCTGAGCCGGCAAGAGCGGCGTGCCGGCGAGCATTACCGCTATTAGAACGAGAGGCAAGGGTCTCTTCATGAAATACCTGAGCAAGGCGACCTGCGCCATTATGGGCCTCGCCTGCGACCTGGGTTCGTCTTGCACATATTCTACTGCCTCGGGCGCTTCTCGTGCTGGCAGAAAAACGGCCTCAGGGGATTAAGGTTGCCTCTTGTGTATGCTGATCGCTGAAGCTGACAGATCGAGCGAACTGGATTTGTGCAGCGACAGGTTATCTAATTTAAGACCTTCCCAGCGGGGCTCCACGATCCGCCACGTAAGGACAAATCATGAAACGCATTCTTGCGATTCTCGCTGCCGCTGTGGTTTTGGCAGCTCCGCCCGCATACGCACAAAAGAAGTTCAAAGTCGCCAACCGCATCAAACTCGGCGGTGAAGGCTTCTGGGACTATCTGACGTATGACGACGAGGGCCAGCGGCTCTTCATCACCCGTGGCAGCCACGTGATGATCGTCGATACCAAAACCCTGAAGGTCAGTGGTGAAATTCCCGATCTGGCGGCGATTCACGGCGTCGCGCTGGCGCCGGAACTCAATCGCGGCTTTATCAGCAACGGGGGCGATAATACCGTCACCGTCTTCGATCTGAAGACGCTGGACAAGCTCGCCAGCGTGAAGGTGGGCGACCACCCTGATGCGATCCTGTTCGATCCGTTTTCCAAGCGTATCTTCACCTTCAATGCGCGCAGCCAGGACTCCAGCGTGATTGACGCTGCCAGCGGCAAAGCAGTAGGAACGGTCGCGCTGGGCGGCAAGCCGGAGTTTCCCGCGAGCGACAGCAAAGGCAAGCTGTACGTCAACATCGAGGATAAGAGCCAGATATCGGAAGTTGATGTCAGCAAGCTTTTGGTGCTCAATACCTGGCCAATAGCGCCGTGTGAGGAGCCCACCGCGCTGGCCTTCGACGTCGAACATCATCGCCTCTTCGCCGGCTGCAGCAACAAGATGATGGCGGTCAGCGACTCGGATTCGGGCAGGGTAGTGACTACGGTGCCGATCGGCGAAGGCGTCGATGCTACCCGCTTCAATCCCAACACCCAGGAGATCTTCATGTCCTGCGGTGAAGGCGTTCTAACCATCATTCACGAAGACACTCCCGACAAGTACACCGTGAAGCAGAATCTCCCCACAGCCAAAGGCGCGCGAACCATGGCGCTGGACCAAGAGAATGACATTGCCTACCTGGTCACCGCTCAGCGCGAAGACACGCCAGCCGCTCCTGGCCAGCGCCCGGCTATGGTGCCGGGCAGCTTCGAGCTCATCGTGGTGAAGGCAGAATGAGCATCCGATTAGTGCTTTTGTGCGCTGGGCGGCAGCAGATTGTTCAGCCGCAGGTACATCGCGGCCGCGGAGTAGTGATCGGCCCAGCCAACCACCAGCCGTATCAGCGCGGATCCGCGCGTTCCCGTCTGGCCTTCGTAGATCGTGACCGTCTGGCCCAAGGCGCTGTCGTCGGCTTTGGCCAGCACCTGCTCGCAGTAGCTGAACGAATCTTTCAGCGCCTTGCTGAGCGTCTCCTTGGAATCGTTCTCGCTCAGCTTCATCTCGCGCGGCTTCTCGCCCGCTACGGCCGCACATAAGGTGTCATTAGCTTCTGCGGTGTGCAACATCAGGTGAGCAAAGCTCATCTGTTCCGGCGTGGGCCGATAGCCGTATTTCTCGGCGGGCATCTCGTCGGCAGCGCCAGTCAGGTTCTTGGCGTAGCGCCCCTCCATCTGACGCACGGCACTGACAATGGGATCGGCGGTGGCAGCGGATGATTGCATGCCCTGTCCCGCCAAAAGCGGCGCGACCAAGAGCAGCAGCAGGCTTGTAGCGGCAATCGATTTCACGATCTCCTCCCCACAATCAGATGCAGAGAGCATATCGCAAATGGCGACCTGGTGCGCGGCTCCTCGCCATTCGCTCTTCGCTCTTCGCCTTTTCGCTATTGGCCAGAACAGTCACGCCAATGACGGAAACTGCATACCTCGATTGCTCTACGCTGAGAGCGAGGCGCGAGGACTTTCTGCATGGCGAAGAGCGCAACCGCCGCCGGCAGGCCGCAGAGTTCCTATTCGCAAAAAACCTGTACGTGCTGACCTTCGTCGGTGTTGAT
>JASHXK010000630.1 GCA_030043575.1 Terriglobales bacterium | reverse complement strand
TGTGTCGGAATTTTGCGCCGGAATCTTGGGAAAGTCAAACCGCTCGAAGTAGTAGGGATTGTGCCGGGTGCCGGGAGCCCCACACATTCGCGGCTTTCGAATGTGTGGGAAAACCGATCACTGCGGGTGTGAGTGGGTTCGTATGAAACTACCTCTCACTCAGGCAGCCAGAACTGGATCCCTTACGACGCCCACTCGTTGGAAAGGCACGAATGAGTGTGGCACCGGCTATCAGGCAGTTCCTTCGGCGACGCATTCTGCTCGCTGTCGCCTGTTCCCATCAACCATCGGGGAGACCTTGTCGCCACAAAAATACGCTGAAGCAGCCGGACACGCTCCAATATCCGCTTGCTCGCGAATAAGCCGTTGACAAGATCGCAGACCCCGCACACAATTCCAACCCATCCCTGCTTTCACAATCTCACACCAGAGGAGCGTCCATGCGCAGAGTCGCCGCCATTACGCTGATCGTTCTGATGCTGGCTGCCGTTGGCTTCGCCCAACAAGCTTCCAACTTCACAGTTCCTAATCTGATCCGCTATGGTGGGACATTGAAGAATACGCAGGAAGCGCCGATTGCCTCTGCAACCACAGGTGTGACCTTCGCCATCTACGCCCGGCAAGAGGGCGGTGCGCCGATCTGGATGGAGACGCAGAATGTCAGCACAGACGCGAGTGGCAACTACAGCGTCCTGCTGGGATCGACCACCGCGACCGGCTTGCCCAACGATATGTTCTCGCAACAGGAACAGCGCTGGCTGGGTGTGCAGGTGCAGGGCGAGACCGAGCAGCCGCGGGTGCTGATGGTCAGCGTGCCATATGCGTTTAAGGCACATGATGCGGAGACGCTGGGCGGCAAGAGTGCCTCAGACTTTATGCCCGCTAACGGAGCAACGCCCGCGGCGAAAAGCGGCAGCGGCAGCGCTCCGGCAGCACCTTCCAGCGCCAATGTCGCGAACAATCCGCCGACAGCTAGCGGAATCCAGAAGGGCCAAGCGAACGACGGCCCGACAAACTTCAATGGCTCGACCACCAATCAGATCGTCGCGGTCACGCAGAACGGAACCGGGTCAGGACTGGTTGCCTCCGCGCCTACCTTGGGTATCCAGGGCATCGCGAGCGCAGCCAGCGGCACGGCTTATGGTGTCCAAGGCGTCGCTTATGGCACGGCTGGCGTTGGACTGATCGGCACCGCGACTTCGACTACTGGTTTTACCTACGGCTTGCGCGGCACTTCGAGCAGTACCTCAGGCACGGGCGTGCGCGGTATCGATAACGCAACCAGCGGCAGCACCGTCGGCATCAGCGGCTACGTCGACAGCGCGTCGGGCACGGCGGGGATTCTTAACAATGCTGCCGGCGGCAATATCCTGATCGGCCAAAACAACGGCGTGACCGAGTTCACCGTCGACGGCAGCGGCGACGTGAGTGCGGCGGGCGTTTATAACAGTGCCACCACATACCAGGTCGGCGGCAGCAATGTGCTAAGCATCGGCAGCGTAGCTGACAGCAACCTCTTTCTCGGGATAGGAGCAGGCACCCAGAACGTAGTAGGGATGGGAACAGGCAACACCTTCACTGGGTCATTTGCCGGCCCTGCCAACACGACCGGCTACGACAACACCTTTACCGGATCCGGGGCTGGCGCCAGCAACACGACCGGCTACGAAAACACCTTTACCGGAGCTTTGGCCGGCAACGTCAATACGACCGGTGACAACAACACTTTCGTCGGCAACTTCGCCGGCGTGCACAGCACTGCCGCCTACAATACCTTTGTGGGAAGTCAAGCCGGGAACGGCACTAACGCTGGCGAGAGCGGATGTTGTAACACCTTCACTGGCTACAGCGCCGGGGCCGTTGTGACGACCGGCCAATCCGACTCCTTCTACGGCAACAACGCCGGGCTGAGCAATACTACCGGGAATAACGACATTTTTGTCGGCAACGCCGCCGGCGCGAACAATACCACTGGCAACAACGATATTTATATCGGCAACCAGGGACCATCGTCGGGCACCGAGTCCGCTACCGTCCGCATTGGCGCCGGAGGCACACAGACGGCCACGTACATCGCCGGTATCTACGGTGAAACATCGTCGAGCGGTATTCCTGTTTACATCAATTCCAATGGTCAACTAGGGACGGTGACTTCCTCTCGCCGCTTCAAGGAGCAGATCAACGATATGGGTGACAGCACTAGCGCGCTGATGAAGCTGCGGCCCGTGAGCTTCCTCTACAAGCCGGAATACTCGCACGGCGACCCCACGCTGCAATACGGCTTGATCGCGGAAGAAGTCGCCGCGGTTTATCCCGAGCTCGTCGCCTACGACAAGGACGGTCAGCCCTACACGGTGCGCTACCAATATCTGACGCCGATGCTGCTGAACGAGGTGCAGAAGCAGTATCGCCGTGCCGAGCAGCAATCCGAAGTCGTCGCTACGCAACAGGCGCAGATCATGTCGCAACAGCAGGAGATCGAAAGTCTGAAGCGCCAATTGCAACTGCAGAATGCTGCCGTGCAGGAGAGGCTGTCGCGGCTGGAGAAGGCGTTGGGGAACCAGGCTCAACTGCTTGCGCAAAAGTAGCCCTTGGCACGCGGGTTTTGCCGAATTGGCGTTATATCGCCATGACGCTCACAATCTTCACTTGGCGCCAGTTGGTTGCGGATAGGATCCTTCGACTTGCCCCGCCTGTGCGGTGAACCGGGTCGCTCCGAATGACACGCGTTCACGTCTGACTGCTATAGTTTTCCCATGCTCACCCGCGAACGGGCCGCTGAGATGTTCGACAAGCTTCGCCGCCACTGCAGCGCCGATGAGATCGAGCTGCTCATCTCCAGCGGCGATAGCGCACTGACCCGCTTCGCCAACAATACCATTCATCAGAACGTTGCAGAGGAGAACACCCATATTTCCGTCCGCGTCTCCTTCGGCGGGCGGACCGCGCGCGCCACTACCAACAAATCCGACGACGCCAGCCTGCGTAGCGTCGTGCAATCGGCCGAAGCACTGGCGCGTGTACAGCAGGACGATCCTGACCTGCTGCCCATGCCCGCGCCAGGGGAAGCGAAATCAAAGGGCGACGTCGCGCCCACGCGGCATTTTGAAGACACCGCTCGCCTCACACCGCAGGATCGCGCCGCAGCCGTTGCGCAGATGGTCCAGGTTGCCAGGAAGAATCGCCTCACCGCGGCGGGTGTTTACGCCTCATCGGAAGTTGCCGAGGGTATCTTCAACTCGCGCGGCGTCGCCCACTGGTACGAGCAGACCCTCGCCGAGGTCTCGATCACCATGCTGGCGGATAGCTCGTCAGGTTGGCAGAAAGCAAACTCGCCCGATGCCGCGCAAGTCGATCACCTCCGGCTCGCCGAGATTGCCGCGCAAAAGGCTATGGACTCCGCAAATCCGGTTGAACTCCCGCCCGGCAAGTACACCGTCGTTCTGGAGCCGGCTGCCGTGCTTGACGCTGTGGGCTTTATGTTCTGGGACTTCGGCGGCTCGGCCTTGCTGGAGCAACGCTCGTTTCTGAACGACCGCATGGGAAAGCAGCTATTCGGCGACAACATCACGGTCTGGGACGATGCCTATCATCCACTGCAAACGGGAGCGGCCTTCGATGGCGAGGGCATGCAACGGCAGCGGCTCAAGCTGATCGAGCAGGGAACTGCCAAAGCTGTGACCTACGCGCGCTCCAGCGCCCGGCGCATGGCAGCCTCGGAGATGGCCGGTAATGTAGGCCCGGTTACCGCCACCGGACACGGCTTCGCTCTGCCCAACGAGATCGGCGAGGCGCCGCTCAACCTCGTTTTCTCTGGACCTAAGCCGGGTGAATCGCAATCGCTGGAGCAGATGACTGCCTCTACCCATCGCGGCATCCTGGTGACTCGCTTCTGGTACATTCGCGAGGTTGACCCGTACGAAAAGATCATCACCGGCATGACCCGCGATGGCACCTTCCTGATTGAGAACGGCAAAGTTCAGCGCGGCATCCGCAACTTCCGCTTCAACCAGAGTCTGATCGACATGCTACAGAATGTCGAGGCGCTTGGCGAACCGGTGCGGGCCAGCGGCGAGGAGTCGATGGACATGGTGGTTCCTGCCATGAAGGTCCGCAGCTTCAACTTCACCGAAGTGACGAAGTTCTAGAGCGGATCGTTCTGGTGCTTCCTTACCCGCGTCTTCCACGGCGCGAGACCCGGCCACCCTGCCTTCATTGAAAGGGCGCGCCTTCCAAGTTGTTGAGGCGCTGGCTCTTGCTACTACTTTTCGAAAGTCGGGACGGCGAAATCGGTTAGGTAATCCACCCGACCTGCACACCGGTAACCATCGAATGTGGGTACTTTAGTAACTGTCATTTTTAAGCTGTTGGCATTATTCTGATCCTGCTCACACAAACCTTATGTTCGCAGGCAACGATCCCAACCTCAGGAACTCGATTCGTTTTCCGCTGCATCTGCAGGTGAGGTTGAAGACGGCAGCCGGCGAGTACCACGCCCGGACGACCAACGTCTCTGCCGGCGGCGTTTCTTTTCATCTCGACTCGGAAATCGAAGTCGGCGAGCGCGTCGAGTTTGCCATCGAGATGCCGAGCGAACTGTCCGGAATAAACCGTTCCGTCAATGTCATGTGTGTCGGGCGAGTGGTGCGCTGTACACGAGAAGCTTTGGGACGCAACGTTGCGGTGGTGATTGATGAGTATCGCTTCCAACGGAA
>JASHXK010000629.1 GCA_030043575.1 Terriglobales bacterium | reverse complement strand
CGCGATCAGGTGATCCTTGAGTTGCTTTACGGCTGCGGCATTCGCAACTCGGAGCTGATCGGCATCAACCTCGATGACATTCGCTGGTCCAACGAAGTGATCCTCGTTCGCGGCAAAGGCCGAAAAGAGCGCTATGTGCCGTTTGGTGACTCGGCGAAAGCCGCTGTAGAAGCATATCTTCCAGGGCGACAGCGGGTGTTGGGCGAGACCAGGCGAACGACGGAGAAGGCATTGTTGATCAACCTTCGCGGCCAGCGATTGACGACGCGCAGCGTAGGGCGCATCGTCAAGCAGATTGCGGTGGCGCGCGGGCTCTCGCCCGACGTGCATCCGCATACGCTGCGGCATGCGTTTGGCACACACATGCTGGAGGAGGGTGCGGATTTGCGCGCGATTCAGGAGATGCTCGGACACGAGCGGCTGTCGACCACGCAGCGCTACACGCAGCTGACGGTGAAGCACGTGATGGATGTGTACGATAAAACGCATCCGCATGCGAAAAAAGCCGCACCGACTCGCTAGCACATCAGCCTGCAATCTCTGATAGACTTGCTGCCTCACAAAAATTCCTTCCATGAGTGACGCGGATTCCCCGAGAGATTCGCCGAAGATTCGGCTGGTGCTGCTGTGGCACATGCATCAGCCGTTTTACAAAGACATGGTGACCGGCGAATATCGTCTGCCCTGGGTGCGGCTGCACGCGCTGAAAGACTATTACGGCATCGTCAAGCTGCTGGACGAATTCCCCAACGTTCATCAGAACTTCAATCTCGTGCCGTCGCTGGTGGCGCAGATTCAGGACTACGTCTCCGGCGAGGCACACGATCCATTCTTCGACGTTGTGGCCAAGCCAGCCAGCGAGTTCAATGCTGCCGAGCGCCGGTTTGCGCTGCAGTATCTGTTTCAGGCAAATCCGGTGAACATGATTGGGCGCTATCCGCGATATCGCGACTTGTGGGACCGCTATCGCACCACCAGTGCGCGGCCGGAAGGAGCCGAGTCCTATTTTGTTACCCATGATTACGCCGATCTGCAGGTGCTCTCGCAGCTGGCGTGGTTTGACGAATTCTTTCTCACGGATCCCGACATCGCTGTGCTGATACAGAAGGGCGAAGACTTCACGCGCGACGATCAGCAGCTGGTCATCGCCAAAGAGCGCGAGATGCTGGCGAAGGTGTTGCCCGCTTATGCGGAGGCGGCGCAGCGCGGCGCAGTCGAGCTTTCGGCGACGCCGTTCTATCATCCCATCCTGCCGCTGCTCTGCGATACGAATGCGGGAGCGGAGTCGTCGCCGGGATTACCGCTGCCGACGCGGCGTTTTCGACATCCCGATGACGCCACATTGCAGATCCAACGTGCGCTCGATTCGCACGAGAAGCTCTTTGGCGTGCGGCCGCAAGGCTTGTGGCCGTCGGAGGGCAGCGTCTCGGAAGAAGCGCTGAAGCTGGCGGCGCGAGCCGGAGTGCATTGGATGGCGACCGACGAAGGGGTGCTTGGACGATCGCTCGACTTCAACTTTGTGCGCAATAGCAACGACCGACTGCATATCGACGGCGCCGAACGCTTGTACAACCTCTATCGTTATCAATCCGAGAAAGACGAGACGCGCATGCACCTGATCTTTCGCGATCATCGTTTGTCCGACCTGATCGGGTTCGTGTATTCCGGAATGCCGGCTCAGGATGCTGCGAATCATCTCGTCCAGAACATTAAGGACTCGGCGCGGCCGCTGCTCGACAAAGGCAAGAATGCCGTCGTCTCGATCATCCTCGATGGCGAGAATGCGTGGGAATACTATCCGCAGTCGGGACGCGAATTTCTGCGGCGCTTCTACGACGCGCTGCAACGTGATGAACAAATCGAGCCGGTGACGATCTCAGAAGCAATCGCGCGTCATGGCGAAGAGAATTTTGCAGAGCTGAGCCGGTTGGTTCCGGGATCGTGGATCGATGCGAATTTCAATGTCTGGATCGGCGCGCCGGAAGACAATCGCGCCTGGGACCTGCTGGCCGAAGCGCGCGATTATTATGATCGCCATGCCAACCGTGTCTCCGACCCGCAGCGGCAGCTCGCGCTGGAGGAGTTGCTGATTGCCGAAGGCAGCGACTGGAACTGGTGGTACGGTCCGGAACATCACTCGGCCAACGATCGCGACTTCGATGAGCTCTATCGCAAGCATCTGTCCAACGTCTATCACGCGCTGGAAGGCATTCCACCGGAAGAGCTGAACACTCCAATCATCAGCGGCGTCATGCGGCCCAGCTATATTCCGCAAACCGCGTATGTTCGCGCGCGTGTCGATGGCCTGGTCAGTGGCTACTTTGAGTGGATGGGCGCGGCCAGTTACACCTCCGATCAGCGCACCAGCGCGATGCATGGCAAACAATTTCTGCTCGACGCGGTTTACGCCGGGCTCGATGCCGACTCCGTTTCCGGCCGGCTCGATTTTCATCATGCCGCGCCCGACGCTGCGTATCGGCTGGTGGTCAACCTGGAAGTCTGGCGCGTCAGGGAGAATCAGAAAGCCGCGCCGGATTCCTATCGGCTCAGCGTCGACGCGCGGGACCGCAAGCTGCAGCGCTGGGTGCTGACCAACGGCGAGGAACGCCACAAGCTAGCGACGTTTTCGGCCGACAACGGCAACGCCAACACCAACGGCGTCAAGGTTGCTCTCGAGCAGATCTTCGAGATGCGCATTCCCTTCGATCTGATCGGCGCGCAGCCCGGCAGTCGCATCCGTTTGCGTTTCGCCATCTGGCGCGAGCACCTGCCAGTCGACTCGCTGCCGCTGGAGGGCTGGATCGACCTGCACGCCGTGCCGGAGGAAGAGCTGGAGACCAACCTGTACAGCTTCACGCCGCCAGAGTAGCTCAGCTGAAATCGCATTCCACCAGTCGTCCTGGCTTGCTAATTCTTTACGAACGCGTAACAATATTTCTGTTCGATGTCAGCCAGAAACGCCTAAGTAGCAGACCGCGTCGAGGCAGGACGCGGTTCTCGTTTTTGTAACAAATGCGTCGGCTGCGTCATCGAAAGAGGTGAGAGTAAAGAAGCGTCAACTTGCAGCTTCAACATCCCCGTAGGTCGGGCGCAAATCTCATCCAACAGCCGCGAAAGCGGCGTATGTTGGGCGGGCAAGCGTAGTGGATCTACTGGAGCCGCGAGTCAGCTTTCAACATCCCCGTTCCGGGGCGTGAACATCCGAGACAACGGAAGCTTCGTCGCCGGAACTGAAGGCAGAGACAGAACGATGGCTACACTACCGATTACAGAAGCGGCAACATGCTCGCTTGAAAACTATCTCGTACTCCCCGACCGTTCCATGGACGCCCGCATTGCCGCCGCCAGAGCGGAGTTAGGCAGCGAATGCGTCATCCTCGGTCATCACTATCAACGCGACGAAGTGGTCCGCTTCGCCGATTATCGCGGCGATTCCTATCGTCTTTCGCAGATGGCCGCGCAGGCCAAGGGAAGCTACATCGTTTTCTGCGGCGTGCACTTTATGGCAGAAAGTGCCGATATCCTCGCGCGACCCGGTCAGTCCGTGATTCTCCCCGACCTCAATGCCGGCTGCTCCATGGCCGACATGGCGGAGATCGGCCAGGTGGAAGATGCCTGGGAGCAGTTCGTGAATCTCGGCCTCACCGACGACGAAGGCCGCGGCATCACGCCCATCACCTACATGAACTCGACAGCCGCGATCAAAGCCTTCTGCGGCGAGCGCGGCGGGCTGGTCTGCACCTCATCCAACGCGAAGGGCGCATTCGACTGGGCCTTCAGCCGCACCGAAAAGATCTTTTTCCTCCCCGATCAGCATCTCGGCCGCAACACGGGCTTCGCGCGCGGCATTCCGCTCGACCAGATGGTCGTGTGGGATCCCTATCAGCTGCAGGGTGGTCAGACCGCCGAGCGCTTGCGGAAAGCGAAGGTAATTTTGTGGAAGGGGCATTGCTCGGTGCATCAGCGCTTCCTGCCGGAGCATGTCGACAAAGTTCGCGCCAGCTATCCGGGCATTCAGGTCATCGTTCATCCCGAGTGCCGATGGGAGGTCTGCCAGAAGGCCGATGGTATCGGTTCGACCGATCATCTCATCAAGATGGTCAAGCAGGCGCCTGCGGGATCGTCGTTTGCCATCGGCACCGAGATTCACCTGGTCAATCGTCTGGCGAAGGAAAATCCCGATAAGCGGGTCATCACGCTCGACGATTCGGGCTGTCTCTGCACGACGATGTTTCGCATATCGCCGCAGCACCTGTGCTGGGCGCTGGAGAACCTGGTCGACGGCAACATCGTCAACCGGATCAAGGTAACCGAAAGTGTCAAGATGTGGGCGCACGCGGCTCTTGATAGGATGTTAGAAGTCCAGTGATTATTCGCAAGCGTCCTCGGGAAAAACTCTTACGACGGGTCCCGCGCTATTGGTCCGACCTGCGCGAGCACCGCCGTCGCGTTCACGAGCGCCATCGGGCGCAAGTCCACGCCACGCTGAAAAGTTGGGACATCGATATGGCGCGCACCTTCACCCTCGCTGAAGCCGAAAACCTATTGCCCGTTCTGGAGTCTCTGCTGCGGTCTGCGATTCAGGCCAAGGCGCTGATCGAAGAGGTCGACGCTGAGCAGCAGTCGCTGGCCAATCGCATCTTCGTCAACGGTGGCACCATGATCGACATCGTCTCCGTCGCGCGCCGCAAGGCCGAGCGCGAGAAGGCGCTGCAAAAGGCGAAAGATGCGGTCGCCGAAATCGATGCCACTGGCGTGCAGGTGAAAGATGTCGATATCGGCCTGCTCGATTTCCCCTGCCTCGTCGGCGATGAGGTCATCCTGCTCTGCTGGAAGCTGGGCGAGAAGGGCATCACACACTGGCACGGCATGGAGGAAGGCTTCGCCGGCCGCAAGCCGATCGACGACCGCATCCTCCGCGGGCAAAAGAAGAGCAACTAGGTAGAGCGGACTTGGCGTTTAGGCGGCGTAGCAGGTAGAGCGAACCTTCAGGTTCGCGTTACCGCTGTCCAATAATCCAGAGCCGGACTTAAGCCCGGCGGCACTGTCGCCGGCTGAAGCCGGCTTAAATTATGTATAAGAGGCGCAACGCTGGCCTGAAGGCCAGCTCTACCATTCATGATTCAGCTCTCTTCCGCCGGCAAACGATTCGGCCCCAAACTCCTCTTCGAGAATCTCGACTGGCTCATCACACCTGACGCGCGTGTCGGCCTGGTCGGCGCGAACGGTACCGGGAAGTCCACGCTGCTGAAAATCCTCGGCGGCATCGAAACGCTCGACTACGGCTCCATCGTTTCCGCGAAGAACACGACCTTTGGCTACCTGCCGCAAGACGGTTTGCGTCTTGAAGGCCGCACCGTCTTCGACGAGTGCATGTCGGTCTTCGCCAATCTGCGCGCGCTCGAGCAGGAGATGGAAGAGCTCACCCACAAGATGGGCGAACTTGATCACACCTCCAACGAATACGCGCAGGTCGCCGATCGCTACCAGGTCATCCTCGGTCAGTTTCGCGTGAACGACGGCTATGCGCTCGACTCGCAGGTCGGCACCGTCCTCGACGGCCTCGGCTTCCGTAAAGAAGACTGGACGCGCTACACCGAGGAATTCTCCGGCGGCTGGCAGATGCGCATCGCGCTCGCCAAGCTGCTGTTGTCGAAGCCGAACCTGCTGCTGCTCGACGAGCCGACCAACCATCTCGATCTGGAAACGCGCAACTGGCTGGAGCAGTATCTGCTCGAGTATCCCTTCGCCTACGTGCTCATCTCGCACGACCGCTACTTCCTCGACGTCACCGTCGATCGCATCCTTGAGATATGGAACAAGGGCGTCCACTTCTACAGCGGCAACTACGAAAAATACCTCGCGCAGAAGCAGGAGCGCCGCGACTCGCTGGTCGCCGCCTACAAGAACCAGCGCGAGCGCATTGAGCAGCTCGAAGCCTTCATCAACCGCTTCCGCTACCAGGCGACCAAAGCCAAGCAGGTGCAGAGTCGGATCAAGGAACTAGAGAAGATCGAGCGCATCGAAATCCCGCCGGACGAGAGGACCATCCACTTCAGCTTTCCGCAGCCGAATCCCAGCGGCCGGCTTGTGGTCGAGGCCACCGGCGTTGCCAAGAGCTACGGGCCCAAAGAAGTCTTTCGCGACGTGAATTTCACGATTCAGCGCGGCGACCGCATCGCGCTGGTCGGCGTCAACGGAGCAGGGAAGTCGACGCTGATCAAGCTGCTGACTGGCATCGAGCCTCTGACCGAAGGCAAGCTAGCCCTCGGCCACAACGTCGAGCCCGATTACTTCGCCCAGGACCAGTACAAGGAACTCGATCCCGCCAGCCGCATGCTCGACGATCTTTCTGCTGTCGCGCCGCAGAAATCGACCGTCGAACTCCGCGGCGTTCTTGGATGCTTCCTATTTTCCGAAGACGATGTCTTCAAACCCATCGGTGTGCTCTCTGGCGGCGAACGCAATCGCTATGCGCTGGCGCGCATGCTGCTGCATCCGTCAAATTTCCTTCT
>JASHXK010000628.1 GCA_030043575.1 Terriglobales bacterium | reverse complement strand
GCAGCTCCGGAACAATGACAGCGGACACAGTTAGCGCCACTAGAAAGTAACCGTCCGGCCTTGGCCATCTAGAATTGTTGAGGGCTAGCGGATCATCCTTGATGTGGAGAAGCCACGGAGAGGATGATGAGCAGTTCAGCCCAAGTCACGATCGAGCCAGCATCGCGCGAGACATCGGCAGCCTCCAAGCGACGGCGGTATTCGATCGTGGAGAAACGGCGGATGGTGGAAGAAAGCTTTCAGTCGGGAGCTTCGGTGGCGCGTGTGGCACGGGCGCACGGAGTCAACGCCAATCAGGTTTTCGGTTGGAGGAAGTTGTATCAGCGTGGTCGGCTGGGCGGAAACACACGTGCGGCGCAGCCTGCCGCACTGTTGCCGGTGACCATTTCTGATGCGGCCTCTGCTCCGGTTCCGGCGCCTGCGACAACTCTAACTTCGGTGTCGCCGGGAACGGTTCAGGTGCAACTGCCGCGAGGCCGGCTGCGCATCGAAGGTGTCGTGGATCCGGAGTGTTTGCGTATCGTGCTGAGCTGTCTGCTGGCGTGATTACCGTCCCTGCAGGCGCCCACATCTGGATCGCCGCCGGAGTGACGGATCTGCGGCGCGGGTTTACCGGGCTCAGTGCTGCGGTCCAGACGAAGCTGGAACAGGACCCGTTCTGTGGGCACGTGTTCGTGTTTCGGGGGCGGCGCGGCGATCTGATCAAGGTTCTGTGGTGGGATGGCGACGGGCTGTGTCTGTTTGCCAAGCGTCTGGAGCGCGGCCGCTTCGTCTGGCCCAAGGCGGAAAGCGGGAAGGTGGCACTCACCCGCGCACAGTTATCCATGCTGCTGGAGGGCATCGACTGGCGCAGCCCGGTGCGCACAGCGACGCCCGAAATGGCGGTGTAGAAAAACAAAAAACACAGCGATTGTTTGTGGCTTGTCATGACGCTGCAACATCCATATGGCACAGTGAATCCATGGCTGCCACGCCCCCGACGTTGCCGGATCTGAATGCGCTGGATCCGGGTGCGTTGAAGGCGCTGATTCTGGCGCAGCACGAAACACTGCTCTCGCGCGAGACCGAGATTGAAAATCTGAAGCTGCTGATCCTGAAGCTGCGGCGGATGCAGTTCGGGCGCAAGAGTGAGAAGCTGGACCGCCACATTGAGCAGCTGGAGCTGCGGCTGGAGGATCTGGAGTCGGCACAAACGGCAAGTGCGGCTCCACTGAAGGATGCGTCTCCGCTGACGACCGCGGCCAGCAGCCCAGGGAGAAGACCTGCGCGGCGTCCGCTGCCCGATCACTTGCCACGTGAGACGCAAACCCACGCCCCGGAGCAGACGACATGTCCGGAGTGCGGTGGCACCCTGCGCCAGTTCGGAGAAGACGTATCGGAACTTCTCGAGTTTGTGCCGGCCCGGTTCAAAGTGATTCGCATCGTTCGGCCCAAGCTGAGCTGCGCCGAGTGCGCGCACATCGTGCAGGCTCCCGCGCCGAGCCGTCCAGTCGATCGTGGTCTGGCCGGACCTGGCCTGCTGGCACACGTGCTCGTCTCGAAATATGCGGATCATCTGCCGCTCTACCGCCAAGCCGAGATCTACGAACGCTCCGGGCTCGATCTAGATCGCTCCACGTTAGCCGATTGGGTGGGCGAATCCAGCCATCTGCTGGCGCCATTGGTGGATGCGGTGCGCCGCTATGTGCTGGCCGCGAGCAAACTCCACGCGGATGACACACCGGTGCCGGTGCTGGCTCCCGGAACGGGCAAAACCAAGACCGGTCGGCTGTGGACTTACGTCCGCGATGATCGGCCTTGTGGTGATTCGTCTGCTCCAGCGGTGTGGTTTGCCTACTCGCCGGATCGTAAGGGTGAGCATCCGCAGCGGCACTTACGAGACTTCCGCGGCACCTTGCAGGCCGACGCATTCGCCGGTTTCCACGCACTCTATGAAGATGCAAGCCGCGACATCTGCGAAGCGGCGTGCATGGCTCATGTGCGTCGCAAGTTTTACGATCTGCACCAGGCGCATGCTTCGCCGATCGCCGCCGAAGCCCTGCGACGCATCGGCGAACTGTACTTGATCGAGAGTGAGATCCGTGGCCGTCCACCGGATGAGCGCAAACAGGCACGTCAGACTCGTGCCCGGCCGTTGCTCGACTCGATGCATCAATGGCTGAACACCACGTTCGACAAACTGTCAAAGAAGTCGGCAGTCGCCTTCGCCATCCACTACGCGCTGGGGCGTTGGCCCGCCCTGCTGCGCTACTGCGACGATGGCCGTCTGGAGATCGACAACAATGCTGCCGAGCGCTCTCTGCGCGCGGTGGTTCTGGGGCGCAAGAACTACCTGTTTGCGGGCTCTGATTCCGGCGGCGAGCGCGCCGCCTCGATTTACAGCTTAATCGGCACGGCCAAGCTGAACGGGCTAGACCCGGAAGCCTATCTACGCGATGTCCTGACGCGCATCGCCGACCATCCCATCAACCGCATTGCTGAGCTGCTGCCATGGAATATTGCGATCACTCACACTTAAGCACAAGTGTCCACGTATTTTCTAAGTGGACACTTAAACCGATGGACTGGCAACCGCTCGACTCCAAGATGTTCGCAGCGGCGGCGTACGTGCCAGAGACCGCAACCCTCTACTTGCGCTTCCGTAGTGGAGAGATCTACGCCTACTTCGAGTTTCCCGAGGCTCAGTATCAGGACTTCCTCCAGGCCGAATCTCAAGGCCGCCACTTCCTGAGCCACATCCGCGGCCGATTCCGCTACCAGCGCATTGCTCAATCACAAGCCACTTAGGAGATCAAGACGGCCGCCTTCGGACGGTTACGCTCTTTTGCAGGATGCGATAGAACTGGCGCGCGTACTTTTCGACAGTGTTGATCCCGATGCCCGGGATAGCGAGTAGCTCACGGGCGGATTCAGGGCGCCGGGTGGCCATGGCTCTCAACGCCTGGTCGCTGAGGATGCGGAACGCCGGCACACCTCGTCGTCTGGCCTCGGCCAAACGCCACGC
>JASHXK010000627.1 GCA_030043575.1 Terriglobales bacterium | reverse complement strand
CTTCAGCCGACGACACAAAACGGGTGGAGCACCGCTTCAGAGGTGCATTTAAGGCAAAGAGAGTAGCGCGGGTTTAGTCGCTGAGGTAAACAAAACCGCGGGCCTATGACAGCCGCAACCACAATCGAACTCCAAACTGCTCCCGCAGACGCGACGACGGTCCCCGTCACCCGCAAGCGCCACATCAACTGGGCACTCAAAGCCGTTCTCCCCATCGCCGCCATCCTGCTGAACGGCCTCCTGCTCTTCATCCTGGTCTCGGCATCGCTCTCCGCCGGCGAAGGCCACATCGTCATCACCATCGCCACGGCAGGCGCATTTCTCATCTGCATCGCGGTCATCATGGTTCTGGCCGTCTCCGTTCGCCGCCCCATGATGGAGCTGCAAGACAAAATCGCGCGCCTCAGCCTCGGCGACATGGACGTCTCCGTCAGCTTCGCCAACCGCAACGACGAAATCGGCGACCTGGGTCGCGACTTCAACGACATGGTGGCGCAACTGAAAGCCAGCCGCGAAGAGATCCAGCGCCTGCATCAGACGCAGATGTCCCGCGCCGAGCACTTCGCTACCCTGGGCGAGCTCGCCGCCGGCCTCGCGCACGAAATCCGCAATCCGCTGGCGGGCATTGCCGGCGTCATCGAAATCGTCAGCCGCGATCTGCCGCCCAACAGCCCGGCTCGTAGCGTCATTAAAGACGCCAAAGAAGAAGCGATGCAGATCAACCGTATCCTCACCGATCTGCTCGAGACCGCGCGCCCCAAGCCGCCGTCGTTCCAGGTCAAGGACCTCGGCTCGACCGCCGAGCACGCCGTCCTGTTCGCACGCCAGCAGGCGGTCACCAAGCGCATCATGATCGAACTCGAGAAGGGCGAAAACATCCCGCCCATCGATCACGATCCCAACCAGATCAATCAAGTGCTGCTGAACCTGCTGCTCAACGCGATTCAAGCGATGGAGAAACCGGGCTCGATCTTCATCACCTTGCGCCGCGACAAAGACGCGGTGCTGATCACGGTCGCCGACCAGGGCAGAGGCATCCCGCCCGAGAACCTGCCCAATATCTTCCGCCCATTCTTCACCACGAAGGGGCACGGCACCGGACTCGGCCTCTCGCTGGCGCGCCGTATCGTCGAATCCCACGGTGGCACCATCACGGTCCGCAGCCAAGTCGGCAAGGGAACGCAGTTCGTCCTCCGCCTGCCCATTGCGCGCAACGGCGCGTCATCCTCCTAAACTTTTTCGATCAGATTCGTGAGTGGAACGTCGCAGCCGGTGGTGAGCGGATATCCCGCCACGCCTGCCGTCTTAGCCAATGTATACAGATACGTGGTCAGGAAGTGCCGGCAAGCTGCATTGATATTCACGTTTATGCCGGGATACAGCTCAACATAGGTGTTCACGTGGGCATAGCCCATTGTGACCAGCGGCAGCAAGGGCACGATGTCCAGCCGGTTGGCCAACCGCCACGTGTTGGGTACGACTTGGTTGTAGGTGTCGACGAACTGCTGATCTCCGGTCCGCGGGCTCGCGTAACTGTAAACCGTAGGCGTTTTGTAGCCGGTGTGGGCTGCGACGTCGAGCGCCAGCAGGGTCACCAGAGCTCCGCCCAAACTGTGGCCGCAGATCGTAAGAGTCGTAACCGCGCGCGGAAACTTCAGCGTCGGAAGCGCCTGCACAAGGGTCGGCGAAGTCGTGCCCGTGCCAACCCGAAGCGACAGGTAAACGGCGGTGAAACCGTCTTCGGTTTCGCCTCCCTCCGGCAAAATCGGGCATGTCACGCGGCCGAATTCGGCATCGTGCACCCACTCCGAAATGCTGGCCGTGCCGCGAATCGCGATCACCGCGCCGCCGTCGGGTCCCTGCATGACCAGGCCGAACGATACGATTTTCTCATCGTTCTCTGGACTGATATCCGTGGCCAGATCATTCCCGTATATCGAGGCCACGATGTCATAGATAACGCCGTTGAGGGACGACGTCTGTTGTCCCGCCCGATTGTTCAAGTCGGTGACCGCAATATCGGCGGCCGCCTTTACGCAGCATGCATACTGGAGTGCGGCTTGCACGTCGATTGCCATCTTGTCTTCCCTCCGCCCTTATTTCAGCAGCCGCAGTTAATGCGAACCTCAGCCGCGGCTTCTCACCTGTGCAATATAGATGAAACGCAAAGCTTGAGCCAGGGCAGGAGCGTGGCATGGCGACCGCCGGGAATCGCCGTGAAGAGATGCGAAAGTCGCGCCGATGTCCCGTTCTAGCCTGCTTTTGGATAGGGCCGGGCCTTACTCCGACCGAGGCTTGAACGGCGTCTACACCGCTACCGCCGCCATCTCCTCGCTGATCTTCTTCTGCTTGAACGTCACCACTCGTGGTTCCTGCTGCTCCCTTACACTCCACAAATACATCACCGCATACGCTCGCCACGGCCGCCACGCCTCGGCACGCCGCTCCAGCTCGCGCGCACTCGACACTTCCATCACTCGCTGCAGTGCGATATCGCCTGCAGGAAACGCATCGGGCTCACCTAGCGCGCGCATTGCGATGTATTGCGCCGTCCATGTCCCGATGCCCGGAACCTCGCGCAACTTCGCCAGGAACGCCTCGACATCCATAACTCCTTCGAAGCTGATCTGTCTCTCGCACACCGCTCGCGCCAGCGCGCTGATCGTTGCCGCCCGTGCCCGCGTCAGCCCGGCGCGCGTGAGATCGGCATCGGCCAGCCCTTCCGCCGTCGGAAACAGATGCGTCAATCCAACTCCGCCATCGAACGGCCTCCCGAGCAGCTTTACGATCCGCCCCGCCAGCGTCGTCGCACCCTTCACGCTGATCTGCTGTCCGAGAATCGCCCGCACCGCCAACTCGAAACCGTTCCAGCATCCCGGCACGCGCAATCCCGGCTCCGCCGTTAAGCGCTTCCCCAACGCCGGATCGCTGCGCAGCGTCCGCGCGATATCCATCCAATCGGCATTGAGATCGAACATCGCCCGAATCCGCTCCACAATCGCAAACAGCGACTGCGGGTCGCCAATCTGAATCCGCGCCGTCAGCGCGCTGTGCGACTCATCCAGCGAAACCTCGAACCACCCCGCACGCCCATTCGTCCAGATCGAACGCCGGTAGCGCCCAGCCTCAACTACCTCGACACCGGGCGTCGCTCGCAGTGCCAGAAACGCCAGCATTCCCTGCCAGTGATACGGAGGCCGAAAGCGCAGCTGAAACTGATACTGGTCCTCGGGCTGCGACAACTTCTGCCGCGCGATCCGCCGGATCTGCGTCGGTGTTCGCCGATAGGTCGCCTGGATCGCCGCATTGAAACGGCGCACGCAGCCGAATCCCGCCGACAGCGCGACCTGCCCCATCGGCAGCTGCGTCTCGTCGATTAGTTTCTTGGCGAAGTGCAAGCGCCGCGTGTTGGCGACGGCGATCGGCGTCGCGCCCAGACGTCGCAGAAACAGCCGCCGCAGATGCCGCGATCCGATGCCCAGCCGCTCCGCCAGCATCTCCACGCCGCCGTCTTCCAGTCCGCTTTCGCCGATCAGCCGCAGCGCCCGCGCTACGGTGTTCGACGTGCCCAGCCATGCCGGCGTTCCCGGCGAACACTCCGGCCGGCAACGCAGGCAAGGACGAAATCCAGCCTCCGCCGCAGCAGCCGCCGTCGGAAAGTAACGGCAGTTCTTCTCTTTGGCTGTCGGCGCCGGACAAATCGAGCGGCAATACACGCCGCTATTCGTCACCCCGATGAAGAATTTGCCGTCGAAGCGCGGATCGCGCGACAGCCGCGCTCGCGAACACACTCGCCAATCCAGTTGCATATTCCGCGATGATAGCCGAAGCCGGGTGTGTTGTTAGACGTTTTCGGACATGACTCGAAAGGTGGTTTCACCACGGAGGCACGGAGAACACAGAGGGTTTTTTTTTGAATTGTTCTTGTTTGCTAAATCATCCTAGTTTTCCTTACCTCGCTTTGTTTCTTCTTCTTGATCTTTCTCCGTGTTCTCCGTGCCTCCGTGGTGAACCGCCTTTCGAACCGCGTCCGCGAACGTCCATCGTCGCCAGCATGCAAGTCCGCAAATGTCCAACCGCTCTTTCTCGGGAAATCTATGTTGATCGCAGTCGATCTTTCTCGCGCGAAGACCCTCAGGCAAGATGCGCGGGGCAATAGGGGCGGAAACGTTGACCAAAGGAGACATCGATGAAACTTGCGAACTTCACATTCGTTGCTGCTATCGCGGCCGCTCTTGCCGTCCCGATTCCACTCGCCGCGCAAGCGCCCGCCCATCACAGCCAAACCCACTATCGCGTCGTTAGCCTCGGCGTGCCGCTTGGCGGATCGGCGAGCTCAACGGCAGCCATCAACTCGGAAGGCTGGATCGCCGGCGCCTCCAATCTCACTGGCGATCTCGACGAGCATGCCGTCCTATGGCTTTACGATGTTCCCCTGGATCTCGGCACGCTGGGCGGTCCTAACAGCGCTGTGCTGTGGCCGGGGCTGAACGATTTCGGCCAGGCCGTCGGCATATCCGACACCGCCAAGACTGATCCTTATGGCGAGAGCTGGAGCTGCGGCGCGTTTCTACCTGCGTCGCACCAGGGTCACACCTGCGTTGGCTTTCTTTGGCAGTGGGGCTCGATGACCGCCCTGGCCACGCTCGGCGGGAATAACGGATTCGCCACCGGCATCAACAATCGCGGCCAGGCCGTCGGCTGGGCGGAAAACACGGTACACGACCCCACTTGTGTTCCGCCTCAGGTGCTGCAATTCGAAGCTGTCGTGTGGGGACCACGTCCGGGAGAGATGCAACAGCTCCCGCCGTATGGCAGCGATCCCGACGGCGCTGCTACCGGCATCAACGACAGCGGCCAAGTCGTCGGCATCTCCGGCATCTGCCAGAACGCAGTCGGCGATCAGAGCGCGCTTCACGCTCTGCTATGGCAGAGCGGCACGCCCATCAACCTTGGCAATCTCGGCGGCACGGCATGGAACACACCCATGGCCATCAACGACAACGGATTGATTGTCGGTTTCTCGGATCTAACGGGCGATCAGAACGGCAACAATCCCAACTTCCACGCTTTCTCGTGGACGCGGCCCGGGCCGATGCAGGATCTCGGCGTGCTGAGCGGCGATGCCATCAGTGAAGCCCTCGGCGTGAACCAGGAGGCGCAGATCGTCGGTGTGTCTTATGCTTCGGGATTCAGCAATCCACGCGCGTTTGTCTATGAGAACGGCACAATGACCGATCTCAACAGCCTTGCGCCGGATAGCCCGCTGTATTTACAGGTGGCGCAGGACATCAACAACTCGGGAGTGATCGTCGGCATGGGTTGCGCGCCGGACAATTGCTCAGCAACCAGCCCGCAGATCGCGTTCGTTGCAATTCCGACGGGCAACTGAGAACTACTGTCTTAACCAAACGGGTGGAGCACCGCTTTAGCGGTGCATTTCGGCACGAGAGAACTCCGGCTTCAGCCGCTGAGGTAAGTTTGCGGTCAACCTCAGCGGCTGGAGTTGATTCTTAAGATGTCTCCCGCGCGCAGGTTCTAAATCTCCACCAACTCCTTGCTCACCGGCGTCAGCACCTGACAGCCCTTCGCGGTCACCACAACCATGTCTTCAATCCGGATGCCGCCCCTGTTCGGGACGTAAATCCCCGGCTCAATCGTCACCACCATGCCAACTTGCAACTGCTCTTTCTGTCCCATTCCCAGTCGTGGCGGTTCATGAATCTCCAGCCCGACACCATGGCCGGTGGAATGCGTAAAGAACTTGTCCAGCTTGGCTCGCCGCAGCACCTCGCGCGCGGCATGATCCACATCACCGGCAGTCACGCCAGCCTTTACCGCGGCGATCCCCGCCAGCTGCGCCTCCAGCACAGCGTCATACCAACGCCGCTCTTCGCGACTGGCTCGACCAACATGCACCGTGCGAGTCATGTCCGAGCAGTAGCCCTCGAAAACCACCCCGGAATCGATCACCACGAATCCACGCCGCGGGATTAGCGCGCGCGAAGCTCGTCCATGCGGCAAAGACGCGCGCTTGCCGCCGGCGACAATCGTCTCGAACGACATGCCATCGGCGCCCGCCCGCCGCGCGGCAAATTCCAGTTCTCCGGCAATCTCCGACTCGGCCACGCCTGCACGAATCTTCTCAACTGCCTGCCCGTACACGGCGGCGCCCATCCGCACGGCTTTGCGAATGATGCTCAGCTCCTCGGCGTCCTTGACCATCCGCTGCCGCATCACCAGCCCGGAGACCGGCTTCCAGCTCACCTTCCTACGCAACGACCGGCGCATGTCGTTCGCGGCCACGACGCTGGCGTA
>JASHXK010000626.1 GCA_030043575.1 Terriglobales bacterium | reverse complement strand
GCACCGCCATAATCGCATCGCAGGCCTTCGACGACGCCAGCTGATGGCTGATGGGGCAGATGCCGCAGATGCGCGAGGTTATGCCCGGCATCTCGTAAAACGGCCGTCCCTCGGTGAACTTCTCGAAGCCGCGGACCTGCGTGACCTGAAACCTGGTGTCAGCCACCTTGCCATCGTCGTCAAGCTTGATGGTGATCTTGGCATGGCCTTCGATGCGGCTTACCGGTTCAATCGTGATCGACTTCATGTGAATTCCTTGGTAAACGCGTTGGCTCTAACCACTTCCGAAAAATGTTTATTCACCACGGAGGCACGGAGGACACGGAGTTTTGTTGCTTTTGTTTTTTACTTTTCATTCTTGTTCTTTTCAGCTTTTTCTCTATTAGTCTTTCTCTTCTCCGTGATCTCCGTGCCTCCGTGGTGAAACCCTATGCTTCTCGTGGTACAGCAGCATCCGTTGTTTACCCAAACTTGATCTTCTGCCCGGTCTCGGGCTTGCGGCCTTCCAGCAGGTTAGTGAGGAAGCCGGCAATCGCCTTGTTCTGCGGCGGGCAGCCCGGCAAGCAGACGTCCACCTTCACAAAATCCTGCGCCGGACGCGCCTGCTTCGCCAATTGCGGCAGTCCGTCGTGCGGAACACAGGGATCGGCGTCGGCGCCCTCGACGTAGATCCGCTGCAGCAGCTTGTTTACCGGGATGACGTTGCGCAGAGCTGCGACATTGCCGGTGACCGCGCAGTCGCCGAGGGAAACCAGCATTTTGCTGCGCGCGCGAATCTGGCGCAGCCGCTCCACATCCTCCTGCGTGCTGATGGCGCCTTCAACCAGTGTGACATCGACGTCCTCAGGAAACTCCTGCGCGTCCACCAGGGGCCCGTAGACGATGTCCACTTTACGCACGATGGGAATCAGCGCCCCGTCCAGATCGAGCAGCGACATGTGGCAGCCGGAGCAGCCGTCCAGCCAGATGGTCGCCAGCTTCAGCTTTTTCATGCCGGAACTCCTTCGCCGCGGTGCGTGCGGTGGCGCGCAATTGCCGTGATTGCCGCCGTCGAGCGCGTCATCTCCTCCACCGCTTTGCCCTTCGCGGCCAGCGCACCGGTGGGGCATGCCTGCACGCACTTGCCGCAGTCGGTGCAGGTGTCCGCCTGGCCCCACTTCTGGTTCAGGTCGGGGACGATGCGGGCGTGAATGCCGCGCGCGATCATCTCCCACACATGCGCCCCTTCGATTTCGGCACAGGTACGCACGCAGCGCGTACACAGGATGCAGCGATTATGGTCGAGCACGAAGCGCGGATGCGACACATCCACCGGCAGCCGCGGGAAGTTGTAAGCGAAGCGCACGGTAGTGATGCCCATCGAGTACGCCATGTCCTGCAGCTCGCAATGGCCGTTGGCGACGCAGACGGCGCACACGTGGTTGCGCTCCACCAGCAGCAGCTCAATGGTCATGCGGCGATAGCGCGCCAGCCGCGGGGAATTCGTGACCACGGACATGCCGTCCTGGGCCGGCGTGGTGCAGGCGGGAAAAAGCCGGTCGACGCCCGCCAGCTCTACCATGCAGAGCCGGCAAGCCCCCACCGGCGTCAGGCCCTCCAAAAAGCAGAGCGTCGGGATGGACTTTCCGCTGGCGCGCGCGGCGTCGAGGATGGTCTGACCCTCAACCGCGTTCACCAGTTCGCCATCGATACGCAGCGAGATTCTCTTTTGCGGCAAGGTAATTCTCCTATCGCGAAACCGCAGTGGTGGCATCGCAACGCAGGCAGCGGCAACACTCCGCATGCGTCTCTTCCGCCGACAGCCCAAGGTCCACTTCCTCGAACGAGCTGGCGCGCTGGCGCGCCGGCAGCGCACGCGAACGATGGCGGCGGCTCTCGCTGGGCTCTTTCGGCGGCGATTGGCTGTAGCTCATCGCCCGGAAGAGCATCTCCCAGCGCTTGCTGTCCATCAGCTGTTCATCGATCGACCGCGCCGCCTGCTTCCCGTAGGCCATGGCGTTCGACACGTTAGAAGCGCCAGTCACCAGATCGCCGCCGGCAAAGAAGCGCGGCCGGCTGGTCTCCAGCGTGAAATGATTCACCACCAGCGTCCCGTTTTCCTTGATCTCGAGGCCTGACGCTTTGGCGAAATCGAGATCGACGCTCTCGCCCACAGCCAGGATCACCGAGTCGCACTCCAGCCGCTGTACCTCGTCGGTGGGGATCGGCTTGCGGCGTCCCGAGCGGTCGTACTCGCCGAGGCGAGTCTTCACGACTTCCAATGCCTTGACGTTGCCTTTGGCGTCGCTGATGATGCGGTGCGGCGCCGACAGGAAGACGATTCGCGCGCCTTCATCCTCGCAGGCCGCCGTCTCCTCTTCGATCGCGGGCATGTCCTTACGCTCGCGGCGATACACCACGGTGACATTCGCTCCCAGGCGCAGCGCGGTGCGGGCGGAATCGATGGCGGCATTACCGCCGCCGATCACAACCACGTTGCGTCCCAGTTCCAGCGACTCGCCTTGGGCAATCGACTCCAGGAAGGGCAGCGCCGGGAGAACCCCCTTCAGTTCAGTGCCCGGCAGATAGACCCAGGATTCCTTCCATGTGCCGATCGCGAGGCATACGGCGTCGAAGCGCTCGTCCAGATCGTTGAGGTGAATGTCGAAGCCAACCCGCGTGTTGAAGACGAACTTCACGCCCAGCCGTTCGATCAACTCCAGTTCGCGACGCAGCACCGGCTTGGGCAGGCGATATTCCGGCAGGGCGAAGCGCAGCATCCCGCCGGCTGCAGGCAGCGAATCGAACACCGTGACGTCGTGTCCGAACAAAGCGAGATAAAATGCCGCTGTCAAACCCGCCGGACCAGCGCCCGCGACGGCGACTTTGCGTCCGGTCGCCTCCAGCTTCCGCGCCAGCACACGCCGCACCGCTTCTTCGAAGTGATCGCCCAGCAGAATGTAGTCGCTGATGAAGCGATGCACCTCGCGCGTGTTGACCGGCTCGTCGACCGTCTGCCGGCGGCAACGGTGTTCGCAGGGATGCTGGCAGACGCGTCCGGTCGAACACGGCAGCGGGTTGTCCATAATGATGGACTCGAACGCTTCTTCGATCTGGCCTTCCTTGTAGAGCTCGAGGAAGCGCGGGATGTTCATGTGCAGCGGGCAGCTGTTCTCGCAGGGCGCCAACGCCAGTTCGGTGCAGATGCCGGCAATGCAGCGATGCGAGACGATGTGGTCTTCGAACTCCTGGCGGAAGTGCCGCATCGTGGTCAGCACCGGATTGGGCGCAGTCTGACCCAGCCCGCAGAGCGAGCAATCGCGAATGTAACGGCTCAGCTCGTCCAGCCGCTCCAGGTGATCCATGCGGCCGGCGCCGTCTGTAATGCGATTCAGGATGCGCAGGCATTTGTTCAAGCCGACGCGGCAGGGAATGCATTTGCCGCACGACTCCGAGTTAGTGAACTCCACGAAGTAGCGTGCAACATCGACCATGCAGTTGTCTTCATCCATCACCACCATGCCGCCCGAGCCCATGATGGAGCCCAACTGCGCCAGGCTTTCGTAGTCCACCGGGGTGTCGAACATCTCGCTGGGAATGCAGCCGCCGGACGGTCCGCCGGTCTGCACCGCCTTCACGGTGCGACCCTCCGGCCCGCCGCCGCCGATGTCGTAGATGAAGGTCTTGATCGGCGTGCCCATTGGCATCTCGACGAGTCCGCTGTCGTGAACTTTTCCCACCAGCGAGAAGACCTTGGTGCCCGCGCTCTTGGCACTGCCCGTTTCCGTGAACCACGCCGGGCCCTTGGTGATGATGGG
>JASHXK010000071.1 GCA_030043575.1 Terriglobales bacterium | reverse complement strand
TTCGATTCCGGACTGCAGCACCGGCGCCGTCACCATGAAGATGATCAACAAGACGAGCACAACATCGACCAGCGGCGTGACATTGATGTCCGCCAGCGAGCTCTGCGTGCGTCCCTGAGCGTTAATGAATGCCATTACCGCCGCTCCACCGTTGCCGGCTGGCGAGTGGCTCCGGCCTGGGCGCGCTCCACTTCGTTGATCAGCTCCAGGCTGAAATCATCCATGCGAGCGCCGAACTCGCGAATCTGCGCTATAAACGCGTTGTAAGCGATGACCGCGGGAATCGCGGCGAAGAGTCCAGCTGCGGTCGTTATCAGCGCTTCAGAGATGCCGGGCGCAACCGCGCGCAGCGTTGCCGAGCCTGCTGTTCCCAGTCCGTGAAACGCGTCAATGATGCCCCACACGGTGCCGAACAATCCGATGAACGGCGTGACCGCGCCGGTCGTCGCCAGCCAGGGCAAACGGCTCTCCAGTCGCGTCAGCTCTTCGGAAGACGCGATTTGTGTTGCGCGCTGCAGCGCGGTCATGCGGATGGGATAGGTGGTCTGCTTGCGCAGCTCGCCATACGCGCCTTCAAAGACCGCGACCAGCGGGCTGGGCTTGAACTGCTCGACCACGGCAGCGACTTCGTTCAGGCGCTCGGACTTGCGAAACATGCGGATGAAACGGTTGCTCTGCGTGCGCGCGCGGCGGAAAAGCCCCCACTTGGAAAAGATGATGGCCCACGAGCCAAGGCTGAAGATGAGCAGGATCACGAGGACGGTTTTGGCGACGAGACCGCTGGTTTCAATCAGACTTGAGATTTCACCGCCGAGGGCCAAGGCGAGCAAAGAAGAGCACACATTCATGAGACGCAGGAGACTCTACTTTCGTTAACTGGCATTATAAGCATTTGATGAGGCAGAAGCGTTGCGCGATTAGGTTCCTGGCGAGCCATCAGCCGAATCGCCGTTCGCCATTCGCCAGAGTGGCGACACGTAGTGGAGAGGCCAACCTTGGCTCAGCTAAGAAGGCGATCTGGCGAACGGCGAAAAGCGAATGGCGGAGAGCGATTGCTGACGGCTGACGGCGCTCCTGCTAAACTTCGCAGCAGCGAGACGTCACCGTGCTCCTCGAACTACGCGTTGAAAACTACGCGGTCATCGACAACGTCGCCGTGGAGTTCGCCGCTGGTCTGAACCTTCTGACCGGCGAAACCGGCGCGGGAAAATCTATTCTCATCGACGCGCTGGCGCTGCTGCTGGGCGATAAAGCCTCGAGTGATGCCGTTCGTCACGGAACGGACCGAGCCACCGTGTCGGCCGTGTTCGATGCCGATTCCCCCGCGATAAGCGCTGTGCTCGAAGCGAATGGAATCGATAGCGAGGACGAGCAGATCATTCTTCGGCGAGAAATCTCGGCTGGCGGCAAAGGCCGGGTTTTCATCAACAATCAGCCGGCAACGGTGACTGTTCTCAAACAGCTTGCTCCGCATCTGGCGGTGATTCACGCGCAGAACCAAGCAGTGTTGGCTTTTGATGCAGCGTCTCGATTGGCGCTGCTCGACAATTTTTCCGGCTGCGATGATTCCGCCGTGGCGACCGCATTCGGGACGTGGCAGCAGGTGCGGCATCGCATTGCCGATCTGGAACGCGACGAGCACGACCGGCTGCGAATGATGGACCTGTGGAGCTATCAGCGAAAAGAAATTGCCGGCGCGCGACTGCAACCAGAAGAAGATGCGAAGCTGGAAGCGGAAAAGCGCGTCTTGGCCAACGCCGAGCGCGTTCGCAATGCGGCGATGGCCGCCTACGATTCGCTTTACGAAGGCGAAGCTTCTGCCGCGGCGGCGGTGCGAGCCGCGACGAAGCAAATCGAAGAGCTGTTGCGATTTGATGAACAGTTTCGCGACACGGTACCCGACCTGGAATCGGCGCGCATCACCATCGAGGACATTGGACAGCGGCTGCGCGATTACGGCGAAGGCATCGAGGCGTCGCCCGAGCGGCTGGCTGAAGTGGAAGACCGGCTGGCCACATTGGATCGCCTGAAGCGCAAATACGGGCCGAAGCTGGAGGATGTGATCGCGATGGGCGATGATCTCGAGCGCAAGCTGAACGAGATGGAGAACAAGGACGAGGTCTTGCGCAAGCTGCACGTCGAACTGGCGAGCGCAGCGGAGTTGTATCTCACAGCCGCACGCACGGTCTCTCGACAGCGCTACGAAGCGGCGCGCAAGCTGGAAAAGCTGGTGGAGAGCGAGATCAACGAACTGGCGATGAAGGCGCGTTTCAAAGTTGAAGTCAGCGGCACAGACGAAGAGACGAATTGGACAGCGCGGGGCTTCGACCAGGTGCAGTACATGATCTCGGCGAACCCGGGTGAGCCGCTGGGACCGGTGGATGAGATTGCGTCGGGCGGCGAGCTGTCGCGCGTGATGCTGGCGCTGAAAACCAGCGTGGAAGCGGGACAAGAGAGACGGGGCGGCAGAAATGGAGCTCGGCCCATCCTTTCGGTAAAAGACGCCGAGAAGGATGGGGCACCCGGCCGAAACGGGGGACGGGCGGAGTCGTCGCAGCGAACGCTGGTATTTGATGAAATCGATGCCGGTATTGGCGGACGTGCGGCGGAAGCGGTGGGCAAGAAGCTGAAGCAACTGTCGCGAACCAAGCAGGTTCTGTGCATCACGCATTTGCCGCAGATCGCTTGCTTCGCCGATCAGCATTACCTGATCGAAAAGAAGGAGTCAGCCGGAAGAACGAAGACTTCCGTTCGTCCACTTGACGCGGAAGAGCGCACGAAAGAAATTGCCCGGATGATCAGCGGGGCGAAGCTGACCGACACATCCCTCAAGCATGCAGAGCAGATGTTGAAGGCCAACAAGTAGTGGCTAGTGGTCAGCGGCTAGAGTGCATTGGCTTCGGCGCGTCCGAGGTATCTGTGTGAGAACTGCCGTCCCTACGGGACTCGGGTTCGTAAGGCGACGCACCCGGCACTCCGCTGCGCTCCGTGCTGGGCTAACGACTCACTTTCCCGTCACCGTAATGATTGCCGAGGCCGATTTTCCAGGATCGCCCTTGCTGGTAGCGGTCACGTGATAGGTACCCGGAGTTTTGGGCGCCATGTAGACGGCGAGGGATGACACGGCTCCGTCTTTGGCTTTGGCTCCGCGTGGGATAACGCGTCCGCCGGTGTCCCCTTCGTCCACACTCCAATCTACATTGAAATTGTCCGTGCCCGTGACCGTCGCCGAGAAGTCGTAACCGTGGCCTGCAACAACCCTGGCCCTCGCGGGCACAACCGTCACAGCGACATTCAGGGTCGCAGGCGCAGTCTTGTCCGGCAACGACGAGCGCAGCATCCAAACCGCCACGCCGGCGCCGCCGAGCAAAACTACCGCGACGATGATCTCCACTACCGATAGGCCGCGCCGTCTGCGAATTCGTAAGTTGGCGATCGCGTCGAGACCGCTGGGATCGGAAACCTTCTCCGGAACGCTATCCCCAGCTTTCTTGTCGTTGGCATAGCCTCCGAAGGATGGAACGCCGTAATCATCCGGAGCGGACGACGGCTCCGTAACCGTGCCGTCCAGCTTGGCTTTGCACCGTTCGCAGACCAGGTCATTCTCCCCAACTAACCGATGGCACTGGGGACAAAGCCGGACGGGCCGAGATCCGGCAGCGTGGTCGTTATCGTCCAACGGCAAAGCAGCTTGCGCCGGCATCGCTGATGACTCGACAGCCGCCGACTGCTGCGCAGGCACGGCGGGTGACTCAACCTTCGGCTCGGACGCAGGTTGCGCGGCGGCAGCGCCAGAAGCAGTCGCCGGTGCTTGCGGCTGAGACGGCACGCCGGTTGAAGCGGACGGCGGCAACGCGACGACCGATGACGCCGATTGTGCTGCGATCACAGCCGACTCGGCTTTGCCTTCGGGCGCAGGCTGCGAGGGAGCCTCGGACGAAGCTGATGGTTCTTTGGTTGAGACGCCAGCCGCATCCAACTTCGCCGCCATTTGTCCTTCGGCAGCTTCGGCCTTCGCTTCAACCGGGATCGATGGCGCCTGATCTCGCGGCTGGTCCGGAGAGGCGGTCGTGCCGGCGTCAGAAGCCGGCGGCGCGGTTGCGGACGCCGATTGCTTCTCCTCGACAGCGGTCGAGGCCTCGGCCGCTTGGGCTTTTGGGATCGGCAATGGGCGCTGCAGCTCTGCCGTAGAAGTGGCTACGGCGATAGGAGCTTCCGCGGTCTGAGCGGCGGAGGCACTCGCGGCCACAGCCGATTCGATAGGTTCTTGCGGGAGTGGCACGCCGCAGTTGCGACAGAACTTGTCACCGCGATCGATGCCCTGTCCACAGGCTTTGCAAAACATGGGCCAGATCTTCATGGTTGCGCCTGCTGCTGTGTGAGCATTGCAACATCGGTATTGTTGCGGCCGCGCGCCGCCGCCAGCCGCTTGTTCTTCCAATCGTAGTCGTAACTGTAGATGATCAAGTCATTGAAGTTGGTCACCGGCGTTACGGTTTTCGCGCCAATAGGCTGCAAGGCCATATTGGAAACACCCTTGGCAGTAACCGGATAATACAGGGACTGCCCGTCCGGCGAGAACTGAAAATAATTGGAGATTCCAAACGCCGTCGGAAAGGTCTTGACCGGCAGCCCACCCTGCGCAGGAAGAATCGCGATCTCAACCTTCACATTGATGCCCGTTGCCTCTTCGGTAAGGAAGGCAATCTGCCGGCCGTCGGGCGAGAATACGCCGAACTCCGCTACCCTATCGGTCAACTGCTTAGCATCACCGCCGGTGATCGGCATCTGCATCAGCAGCCGCTTGCCCGTATCCATACTGGTGTAGAGGAATGATTTGCTGTCTGGGGTACAGAATGGGTTCTGGTCCTGTTTACCTTTGGTGAGCACGGTTGCCGAGTCGCTCTGCAGATCGAGACGCCAGATGTTAATTCCCTTCGTATCCTTGTTGATCATCGAAAACAGCGCATAGGAGCCGTTGGGACATACGGACAATCCCGACATCGGAAGACGTTCCTGAAAGACCACGCTGCGATTGCTGCCGTCCGCATTCATCGTAGCGATGTGGCCCTGATAGTCCATTGCCACCAGGCGTCCGTCGGGCAGCCAGCCCACGCCGATGTCTTCGTGATTGTCGATCTCCTTGGCGTTGGCGCTGTCATTGGGATCGGAACTCATCGTGTAAATGCCGGCTTCGGGCGTGATCTGGATCGCCACCAGTTGACTACCGTCTTTGGTGACGCCGAGGGTGCGATCGCTGTAAGAGTTCAGATCGTTGGTTATGCGATGGAGCTTGCCGGCAGCAAGGGCGACCTCACCAACCTGCCCATTCCAGTCGCTCGAAACATCGTGGAAGATGAGCACCAGGTGCTTGCCGTCGGGCATCCATGCCGGTTTATGCAGGATCGCGCCAGAGGCATAAACCGTCTTTTCCTTGCCCGTCTCGGGATTGAGCAGGACTAAGCGTCCCGGATCATGGCTGCCCGGCGCGAGCACCGCTGCCGCGATCCACTTGCCGTCGGGCGACCAGGCTGGATCGAAATACCCTGGCATGGGAAGCTTGGAAAGCACGTGCTCACCGGTGCCGTCGGCATGAGCGATGATCAGGCTGGAGCTGGCATCGATGGAGCTGTCTCGCAGGAAAACGATCTGCTGACCGTCCGGCGAGAAACTGACAGCGCTATCGACATCGTCGACCAGTTTGCGCGGAGTGCCACCCAGCACCGGAATCTGGTAGAGAAAATCCACGCCCTGATGCTGCGTATCTCCCCGCACGAAATACAAGAAATCTCCGTTCGGCGAGAAGGTCAGCCCAATGTATCCACCTTCCGCGGGGGGCATAATCTGCGCGTTGCTGGCCGTAGCCACGTGCCTCATCCACAGGCTTTGCTGCCCATGGCCTTCGTCGACGACATTGACGACGTATTTGCCGTCCGGCGAGATCGTCGCCAGGATCACGTGGCCGGAGTTGGTTAGCTTCTCCATGGCCATGTTCTGGAAGGGAATCGGTCCGGCGTCGCCGCGCCATGCTATGAAGCGGTTGTAGAAACCGTAGATGCCTGCTCCGATCATGACCAGGCTGATCGCCAGCACGATGTTGACTCCGCTGCGACGAGCCTTGGCAACCGCTGCGGGAATCTCCTTTGCCGAGCTGTCGGCAGGCGCCTCCGCCGCGGAGGTGGAAGCGGACGAAGCTACCGCAACACGGGATCGCGAACTGTAGCCCAAGCTGTCGCGCTTGAGCCGCTTCAGATCGGCTCGCATCTCGGCCGCACTTTGATAGCGCAGGTCGCGGTCCTTCTCCAGCGCCTTGTCGATAATCTCGTCCAGCTTGACCGGCAAGGTTGGATTCAGCTCGCCCGGCGGACGCGGAGCACGATCGAGAATTCCCTGGAAGATCACCGCGGAGGTATTTCCTTCGAAGGGAATCTTGCCGGTCGCCATCTCGTAGAGAATTCCGCCCAGGGAGAACAGATCGCTGCGGCCGTCGAGTGCCTCGCCCCGGGCCTGCTCCGGAGACATGTAAGCGACCGTACCCACTGCAGTTCCGGGCGAGGTCAGCATGACCGGAGCTGCCGTTGGAGCGTTCCCGGCCACGGTTTCCATCACCGAACGGCGATCGTAGATCAGCTTTGCCAGCCCAAAGTCGAGGATCTTGGCCTGGCCGCGCGTCGTAACGAAGATATTTGCCGGCTTCAGATCGCGGTGAACAATGCCCTTAGTGTGAGCGACATCCAGGGCGTCGGTGACCTGGCTGCCGAGATCGAGAATCTTGTCCAGCGGCAGCGGGTGGCCATCGATCTTCTGCTCGAGGCTTTCGCCCTCCAATAGCTCCATGGCGATGAAGTTCTGGCCGTCGCATTCTTCGATGGCGTAGATGGTGCAGATGTTGGGATGGTTGAGCGCGGACGCGGCGCGCGCCTCTTGTTTGAAGCGCTCCAGCGCATTGGCATCCTGTTCGAGCTCACGCGGCAGGAATTTCAGGGCCACGTGACGGCCCAGGCGGGAATCCTCCGCCTCATACACCACGCCCATTCCGCCAGCGCCCAACCTACTGACGATGGTGTAGTGCAGAATGCTCTTGCCGACGAGGGTTTCCAAGGCGCAGGTTCTCCAGTCAGTTCGACTCTATTGCGCCGAAAAGGTAGCGTCAAGGCACGGAAGTTTGGGGGAAGACAATGTAGCGCTTGATCGGCATCGGCCACAAAAGCGAAACCCCCGGGCGTCATCCGGAGGTCAGTTGGGTCTTTGGACCCGCTTGCGAACCACTACAAGTTTAATCGACAGACTCGTGCGATGTCTATTGCCCGAGCAGACCTTCCGGCTGCGCGCGCGAACCCTGCCGGTTGTTGCCCAACAACTTGGCTCGTTCGCGAGCAGCCTGAGCTTCGCCGCTGCGGCCGGCCTGATCCAAAGCTTTCGCCAGCAAGCTGTAACCCAGCTCTGTCGGCTTGGAGGCGGTAGCGCGCTGGAAATCCTGGATCGCAAGGCTGACGTCGCCGGAGCGCACGGCCAGCACGCCCAAGCCTATCCACGCGCGGTAATTGTTGGGATCCATCGAGATGGCTTTATCAAAGCTCTGCTGAGCATGCTCGCTGTCTTTCATATCGACATAGACCAACCCCCGATTGGCGAGCAATTCCGCGCGGCCCGGACCATCGGGCGTCTGGCCGATCATCTGGTCGTATCGTGCAATTGCGTCCTGCAAACGGCCTTGCTGGTGATCGTAGATGGCGATCTGGAGATTGCTGGTTGGATCGGAAGGATAGATGGCCAGTGCGGCGTGGAAGTGCTGCATGGCTTCGTCGGTCTGACCTTGCTCGATCAGCAACAGCGCCAGGTTGTCGTGAGCTACATAATTGTCGGTGCTGGAGTTGATGGCGTGCGTCCAGAGGGTGAGATTGTCGTTCCAATACGCAAGCTGATGGTGGGTGAGCACCGCCAAAACGACGAGAACGATTGCCCCAGCGCTGCGCAGCACAGTAATCGGAATCTGTTGCCGCTCGGCCAGCTCGGCTACGCCCCAGCAAACCATCATGAATAGCCCGATGAAGGGCAGGTAGGCGTAGCGATCAGCCATTGCCTGATTGCCGACGTGAACCAGGCCGATCATCGGCACCAGCGCTCCCAGGAACCAGAGCCATCCCACGAGCAAGTAGCGGTGGCTGCGCGCCATGAACGCGAAAGCTGTGATCGCGATCAGCAAAGCCAGCGCGGGAATGACTTCCACCATCGGCAACGGATGCCAGGGATGGGGATAGATCGGGATGAGGTTCGTCGGCCAGAAACATTTGCCGATGTAGCGCACGTAAGCCACGATGGCGTTCGTCAGCCGAATCGAGAAGGGATAGGTTTCCAGCGAGACGACGGCCCCACCGTGCTTCTGCGCGATCACGGTGACTACGGCGCTGGCGGCGCAGATCGCGAAGAGCGGAAGTTTTTCCTGCACCAGCCACAGGAGTCGCCATTCGCTCTTCGCCATTCGCTCTTCGCCGGAAGATCGTTCTTCGCTGCTCGTTCTTGGCTCTTCGCCAGAAATGCTGGACCTGGCGCTCTGCCGAAAAGCGAATGGCGAATGGCGAATGGCGATTCTTTCCAGCGGCCAATAGTCCCAAAGCAACAAAATGAATGGGAAGGTGATGATCTGCGGCTTCGACATCAGGCCCATGGCAAACAGCAGCGTCATCAGCATGTAACGGCCGAGTGGGAATTGGACATCTGCCGCGTGCTTTGCCCCGCCGCGAGTTGTAATGCCGGCGGATACATACCAGCGATAGGCTCCCAGGCCGAGCAGGAAGAACATCATGCTCAGCAGGTTTTTGCGCTCCGAGATCCAGGCTACCGACTCGACATTGACCGGATGCAATGCAAACAGCCCCGCAACCATGGCGCTGCGCCCGACATAGCCGGTCGCCCGCATCAGCACCCAATAAAGCAGCAGCACGTTCACGATCTGCAACAACAGGTTGATGACGTGATGACCGCCAGGCTCGAGCTGGAACATCTGGACATCGATCGCGTGCGAGATCCACGTCAGAGGATGCCAGTTGAATTGGTAGAAGGTCGTGAAGGCCCACGAGATCGTGTCCCAGTCCAGACCCGACTGGATGTGGGGATTGTTAACCACATAGACCATGTCGTCATAGTTGACGAAGGGATGATGATCGACCGGCAGGTAAACCACGAACGTCGCAATCGCCAGAAGAACGCCGAGGATCACGCTTTGTTTCGTGAACCGTGTCCAGCGTCCCTGCGGCCGCTCGGGGATGGTCTTGGTTTTTTTTCTGGCTGCGCCGGCCCGGGTCCTCAACCTCGTCTCCAATATTTAGCAAGCTAGTGTGTTTTCGTCGAGCGGATGGCGCTTCTGACTCTATTGTGGGCTGCGAGCGGGCGTCAAGGCAGCGGGGAGACGCACGCAAATTGACAAGGGGCTTATCCTGAAAACACTCGGCGAAAAGATAGGTGCATGACAACGTTCAACACCATCTGGCCCGTTGCTATGATTCTCGGGTTTGCGGCCTGCGGCTGGCTGTGCCTGTTTAGGACGGACATGCTGGTGACGTGGGGACGGAAGAATGCGAAAACGAAATTCGCATGGTCTCCGTTTTCAAGCATACCCATGAGGGCTCAGTACCCCACATACATTCGTTGCGCTGGAATATTCCTTTGGCTTTGGGCAATCGCCATCATCTATGCAGAATTTTTTCTTCATTTCCGCTAGCCTGTGGAAATCATAAAGATCAATTGCCGGGAGACAGCAGAGGCCGACCTGGGGAGGATGGCTACGCGCCAGGCGCTAGCGATAGCGACACGACACAAGGTCGCCTGACGGAACTGGCTTCAGCCCGCCTGCGAGACGCGGGATGTCGAGACGGACGAAGCAGCGCCTTCGCTTTCTTTTGCGCGACCGCCGTTGCCTCGCGTGGCCGGCAGAAAAATGCTGAACGTGGTTCCGGTTTTGCCGGTCGTCGAGCTCTCGACTTCGATCTTGCCGCCGAGCTTGTCGACGATGCCCTTGATCACCCACAACCCGATACCGGTTCCCTGCTCGCCCTTGGTGGTGAAGAACGGCTCGAAGATGCTCTGAAGATTTTCCGGCGGAATGCCGCAGCCGCTGTCGCCAACCTTGACGACGACCTGGGTGTCGTTGGCTCGCTCGATCGATAGCGACAAATGCCCGCCTTGTCCGATGGCATCGATCGCGTTGGTGATGAGGTTGGTGAAAACCTGGCGCAACTCGCTCGGGTAGATCGTAACTTCGCCGGCGATCTCGTAATGCTTCTCAACATCGATCTTGCCCGCTTGCAGCCGCGGCCGGTACATGGCGCAGACGTCGTCGAGCAATTCGGAAAGTTTGGTGACCACCGCAAACTTGGTCTCGCGATGCGGCGCCAGCGTTTGACGGCTGATGTTCGATAAGCGGCGAACCTCACGTTCCGCCAGATCCACCAGTTCGGCTGCACTCTCGTCCAGTGAAGGGCTGTTCCTCAGCAAGTGCATCAGATTGGTAAGCGCATCGAGAGGATTGTTGATCTCGTGGGCGATGGTCGCGACCAGCCGGCCGGTCGCAGCCAGCCGCTCCGAACGCCGCAGAGCTTCTTCCAGCTCATCGTTCAGCTTCTTGATCTGTTCGCCAGCCAGCCTGCGCTCGGTGACATCCCGAATGGCACTCGTAACAAACTTGCCGGTCTCGGTTACCAGCGGGCTCAGGCTGATCTCGACGGGAAACTCGCTGCCATCCTTGCGCAATCCGAAGAGTTCCAGGCCGACTCCCATGGGACGGACCTTGGAATCGGCAAAGAAGTCCGTGCGATGGCGTGGATGCTGGTCGCGATAGCGCTCGGGGATCAGGGTCTCGACGCGCTGTCCGATCAGCTCCGAGCGCGAGTATCCAAACAGTTTCTCGGTTTGAGCGTTGACCAGGGTGATCTTTCCACGATCGTCCACGATGACCATGGCGTCGGGAGCGGCCTCGAGCAGCGAGCGGAATTTCTCTTCAGCTTTCTTGCGCACAGTTATATCTCGAATGGCGCTCGCCACCAGTATGCCGTCGGAGGTCTTGATCGGGCTGAGACTGATCTCGAGCGGAAACTCGCTACCGTCTTTTCGCAGCCCAAACAGCTCCAGCTCTTCTCCCATCGGCCGCTGGCGAGGGTCTGCAAAGTAAGATGCACGGTGCTGGAAATGTTGTCCGTGAAAACGCTCGGGAATCAGCACTTCCACGGAGTAGCCCAATAATTCATTCCTGGGGTATCCGAACAACTCTTCGGTACGGGAGTTGATCAGCACGATCCTTCCCCGCTGATCAACAATCACCATCGCGTCGGGCGCGGACTCCAGCAGCGCGCGAAACTTGTCCTCCGCGCCCTTGCGCGCGGTCACGTCGCGCACGGCGCTGATCACCATGAGGCCGTCGGGCGTCTCGACCGGACTCAGGCTGATCTCGACGGGAAACTCGCTGCCATCTTTTCGCAGTCCGAGCAGCTCCAGTCCGGCGCCCATGGGCCGCACATGCGGATCGCCGGAGAAGTAGCCTGAGCGATGTCCCGGATGCTTGGCCCGGAAACGCGCGGGTACCAGGACCTCGACTTTCTGCCCTACCAGCTCCTCGCGCGAATAGCCGAACATCTGCTCGCTTAATGTGTTGGCGAGCGCAATACGACCCTGCCGATCGACGATCAGCATCGCGTCCGGAGCGGCATTTAGCACCGCACCGAAGGTAGCTTCGACCGTAACTCCCATGGTTTCTTGTCCAGGTTTTCCGCATTGTATACCGGCATATCCAGAATGCGAACTTTATTTTGGCGCGATTTGGCGTTATGGGCGGGTGGGATTCGAAACTGGAACTACGCGGTTGCCATACCCACGCCGGGTCCCCCGACGAGCGCCGCTTTTGCGCTCGT
>JASHXK010000625.1 GCA_030043575.1 Terriglobales bacterium | reverse complement strand
GCGGTTGTTGTGCGGCCAGTGGGCGCCCAGGTCGTCGCCGTCGGCAATCCCGCCCGTGTGGTCAAGGAACTATCAGTGGAATTACGAGCAGATGGGGTGACTCAGTGAATTTATCCGCAATCACGAAGATGAACG
The DNA here is from genome assembly GCA_030043575.1 of Terriglobales bacterium. Lineage (GTDB taxonomy): Bacteria > Acidobacteriota > Terriglobia > Terriglobales > Acidobacteriaceae > Bog-257. The sequence goes on along the minus strand of JASHXK010000625.1, from coordinate 4,262 downwards.
ATCCGGCGGTGGTTGACGACTACGCCATGCAGCCAACGGCGGTGCTGGAGCCCGAGGCCAGCACTCCGGCGCCGGCGCGGAGGGTCGTCAAGAAGGTCCGTGGCAGCCGGGGTCCCGAGTTCTACAAGCCGTTTCACTACATTCTGCTCTTTTACCTGTTCTTCTACTGCAGCCGTATTCCGGAGATGGTTCCGGCCTTCCACTTCGGCGTAATGCTGCAGCCGCTGCTGCTGATTGGAATGATCATGACCAAGTCGACCAAGGCGATCTTCCAATCGGATATCGGCCGGGCGATGACCTGGTTCACCGCGTGGGTGGGGATTTGCGTGCCCTTTGCGGTATGGCGTGGTGGAGCGTGGGATCAATTTACCTTGGCCCTGCAGGCGCTGGGTCTGCTGTTCTTCATGGCGGCTTTTGTCCGCACCTTTGAGGACGTGTATCGGGTTATCTTGACCATGGCGTTGGCGGAGGCCTCGGTTGGCGTGTTGTCGCTGATCATCGGCGGCGGCAGAGAGGGCAGCACGCGACTGGGACTGGGCACCGGCAACGATACGCTTTCCGACTCCAACTTCCTGGCGCTGTTCCTGCTCATCGGGTTGCCGCTGATTATCTTCTCTGCCTCCAGGAAGCGGGGCTTGATGAAGATCACGCTGATTCTGGCCATCTTTCCGCTGCTGGCCAGCACCGCTAAGACCGGCTCCCGCTCGGGATTGCTGGCTCTGGCGGTGGCTACCGTGTTCTTCCTGATCTTCGCTTCCGCCAAGGAGCGCATCGCCCTCATTGCCGGTGGCACCATATTCTTCGTGTGCGCCGCCGTCTTGTTGCCGCCCGAAATTCAGCAACGATTTACAACCTATTTCAACGCTTCCTCGGGCATATCGCAGGAGGCAGCCGACTCGGCTGCGACAAGAAAGTTTCTGCTGGAAAGAAGTCTGCAGTTGACCGCCGAGCACCCGATCCTGGGCGTCGGCCCGGGCATGTTCATGGAAGGCGAAGCCATGAAGGCCATGAAGGAAGGTCACCGTGGCGCCTGGCACTACACCCATAACTCGTACACCGAGCTCTCCAGCGAGTGCGGCATTATCGGCTTGGCGCTTTATGCTTTCGCCGTATGGCGCTCTTATCGGGGACTTTCGCGCATACGTGATCGATATCCCGTCTATATGGTCCGGCGCGCTGCCTTATTCGTGCAAATCGCGGTGCTGATTGCCGCCGTGGGAGCCTTCTTCCTCAGCATTGCGTATGGCGGAATCGTGTACGCCATCATTGGCCTTTCCATGGCGTTCCAGCTGGCGACCAAACAAGAACGCGCTGAGGCGCGGGCAACAGCACTGGAGGCCGCACCAGCCGCGGCATGAGCCAGGCACCCGCCCACGCTCCATCCCCTTCGGTGCTGGGATTGATGGCTCGCTCCCTGCTGTCGCGCAACTCGCCCAACCGGGTGCAGGTGGCGCGAACCTGGGGACGACTCTGGCGCTATCATTCGCGGGCGCTTTGGGGGCTCTCGTCGCGCATCTGTGAAAAAGCTGATCTGCAGCGGATTGAGAGTCTGGCGCGGGAGATGGCGCCGGTTCTGCAACGCGATCCGGAGTGCGCCGCGAAATACGCCGACTACGCCTTCTGGATTCCGTTTAATGTCAATCGTGTCGGTAGCCTGGGCTTGCACCAATCGCGGCCGTTGCGGATTCTGGACATCGGTTGCGGACCGGGATATTTCCTTGCTGCGGCAGCGGCGTGCGGTCACGACTGCTACGGCATCGACGCTCCTGCGACGGTAATGACCCCAGTCGAACAGCGTACCTACAGCGAGTTGCTTGCCGCCTTGTCCCTCCGCGACCGCGTCTCCCCGCTGCTGATCGAGCGCTTCCGGCCGCTGGCGCTTGCCCAGCGCGACCTCGACTTAATCACCGCCTTCTGGATATGCTTCAATCGCCACCAGCAGCCGGACGAGTGGGGGGTCGCGGAGTGGCAGTTCTTTGTGCAGGATGCGATGACCTACCTGCGTGAGGGCGGCGTCCTGCATCTGGAACTGAACTCTAACCTCACGCGTTACCATTCGCTGGAGTGGTACGACCAGGCAACGCTGGAGTTCTTTCGCTCCGCGGGAACGGTCGACCGCAACCTGGTCCGCATCAGCAAAGGAAATTCGCGGGAATGGCAACCGCCTCAGAACCCGGCGCAGGCCCGAACGGGATGACAGCCAACCCGACGCCGGACCATATTGTCCCACAATGTGTTAGTCGCATCAGCGTCTGTCTCTTGTCTGACACTGTGGGACTCGATGCCGGGACCGAGCGGCAGGTCGTTGAAACTGCGAAACGGCTTAACAAAGACAGATTTGATGTCCATGTTGTTTGCCTGGAGGACAGTGCGCAGCTGCGCAGTCTTGAGGGCGTCTGCCACATCGCGGTTTTTCCCACTGCCAGCGTGAACTCCTGGTCGGGACTGGTGCAGGTGCGACACTTTCGCCAATACCTGCAGCAACATCGCATCCAGATCGCGCACGCTTACATGAACAAGACCGGGCTGTTCGCCGTGCTGACGTCGCTTGGCTCCAAGCGCGTCGTCATCACCAGCCGCCTGAATACCGGCTACTGGTACACACCGCGCTACAAGGCGATGTTTCGCCTGATGAACCTGCGCACCAACGCGATGATGGCCAATTCCATCGAAGCCAAGCGCATTGCCGACGAGACGGAGGGGCTTGCACCGGATCGCGTGCGCGTGGTCTATCAGGGCGTGGACATGACGAAATTCAGCCGTGGGCTGGGCGATCCAACAGCCTGCGACCGCCTCGGCATTCCAAAGAGCGCACGCGTCGTGGGAATTGTGGCAAATCTACGGCCGGTGAAGGATCACGCGCTGTTTCTACGGGCAGCGAAGATCGTGGCGAACGAGTTCGATGATGTTGTCTTTCTGCTGGCAGGTCGCGGAGAACTGTATCAGCAGCTTTGCGACCTGGCGAGCGAGCTTGGCATTCGCGATCGCGTCTTTTTCACCCAAGGCGAAGGCAAAGTGATGGATTGCCTGGCGCGCATGTCGATCGGATGCCTGACCTCGATCAGCGAAGGATTTTCCAACGCGATTATGGAGTACATGGCTGCAGGCCTGCCGGCCGTGGCCATCGATGTCGGCGGCAATCGCGATGCGATTATCGATGGGGAAACCGGTTATCTGGTCAGCGAGCGGTCTCCGCAAGCCTTTGCCACGCCGTTGATCGAGCTTTTGCGCAACGAAGAACTGCGCGCCGGCATGGGGGAAAAAGGCTTCCAGCGCTGCGTTGAAAAGTTTGAAGTCGGAAAAACCATCGGGCAGCTGGAAGAGTTCTATGAGTCGCTGATTGTCTCTCGGAAATAGTCAGCGCACTTTGGTCAGCTACCGCATTTCTGCGTACCATCCACGCCCTCCGCACAGCCGGCGTTGACACTCGTCACTGACAATCCTCCTTCGCGAGTGCGATCATGACCGCGGGCCGGTCCGTTCAGTTTGACCTAAAATGGGATGTTGGGTGGCGTGTACGAACTGACGCCCACCGGCACCGGGGGATGGCGCGAAACTGTTCTCCACCGCTTTAACGGCAGCGACGGCAGAGCGCCTCTCGGAGGAGTTGCCGTGGATGCAAGCGGAAATGTCTATGGAGCCACCCCTGAAGGCGGGGGAAATGGCTGCAACAATGACAGCGGCTGCGGCGTTGTTTACGAGATAACGCCATAGCGAAGTGCCTGAATGCGAAAGACATGCCAGGCCCCACCGCAGCCCGGGAGAGCTTGACTGCAGTTTCGTCCGGCGGGTAGTTCCCTGTTGCAACTTTAGGACACTACCGTCCCGCGCCTTCCGTTTGCGTCTGAGGAAACTTTCGGAGGGACTGGCCCGTAACAAGAACCGTTGGAAATTCCTCTCGAGGTTTACGCCGTGCAGCAGGACATCCGCGGAGAACGTATGGATAAAATCAAGATCGAACAGCACACTTTCGGTGGATTTTTGTGGTTCGTCGGCTGGCTTTTCACGATTGGCTTTCTGCATCTGGACTTCATCAAAGGCGTGTTTGGAATCGTTCTCTGGCCCTACTTCCTCGGCGTTCACTTTCATAACATCCTGCATTGATAGCGCCGCAATCGATTTTGGAACTGAGGCTCCTGTAGCATGGCCGCCGTGAAGAAAGTGACGCCTCGCAATCGCAGACCCAGCGCCAGGAGTACCGGTGCACCACAAACTGTCGACGAGTACCTGGCGCGGATCCCCGAACCAGCACGCACCACATT
>JASHXK010000624.1 GCA_030043575.1 Terriglobales bacterium | reverse complement strand
TGCCCACGAATGCCGCAGCAGCAGCCTCAACCACGGCCACAATTTCCGGTGTCACGCCCGGCTGCCCATCGGCGGAATTCTGGTGGGCAATGACGGGCACGGGCTCCGTGCTCAGCAACTCAGTCTTCACCTGCAACGAGCGATTATCAGCAACCACACTAACGCCTGCCACGAGACGCCTCCCTTTCTACAGAGGAATGAGCCCATGTTTCTTGGGCGGGCGGAACTCCCGCTTGGTGTGCAAGGCCTCCAGAGCTTCGGCCACGCAGCGGCGTGTCTCAGCCGGTTCAATGATGTCGTCCACCAGCCGGCGCCCGGCTGCAACGAACGGATTGGCAAAGGTGTTGCGATACAGGTCAATCATCTCCTGCCGCCGCTGCTGCGGATTTTCTGCCTTATCGATCTCATGGCGGAAGACGATCTCGGCCGCACCCTCCGCGCCCATGACGGCGATCTCCGCCGTCGGCCACGCCAGCACGCGATCCGCGCCAAGGTCGCGGCAGCACATCGCAATGTAGGCTCCGCCGTAGGCCTTGCGCACGATGACGGTGATCTTGGGAACCGTCGCCGCCGAATAGGCGAATAGGATCTTCGCGCCGTGACGGATGATGCCGCCGTATTCCTGCTCCACTCCAGGCAGGAAGCCCGGCACATCGACAAAGGTAATCAACGGAACATTGAAAGCGTTGCAGAACCGGACAAAGCGCGCAACCTTGTCGGAGGCGTCGATGTCCAGCGCGCCGGCTGCTACGCAAGGCTGGCTGGCGACGATGCCGACGGATCGCCCTTCGATACGTGCGAAGCCGACCACCGCGTTGGCCGCGAAGCCCGGCTGAATCTCGAAGAAGTCCTGATAGTCGACGATGCGGTGAATCACCTCGCGAACGTCATAGGCGATCTTGGGTTCCACCGGCACAATGTGGTTGAGTTCGGGATTCGGGTCCAGCGACTCCGAACAGCCAATCCGCGGCGGGTCTTCAAGATTGTTGGATGGCAGGAAGCTCAGCAGCCGCCGGCACAACAACAGCGCTCCGGCGTCATCCTCGGCAATCAGGTGAACCACACCCGAGCGATTCATCTGCGCCGCCGGGCCGCCCAACTGGTCTGCTGGTACGTTCTCGCCCGTCACCTGCTTAATGACCTGCGGGCCAGTGATAAACATCTGCGCGCGGTGGGTCATGATGATGAAGTCGGTGAGCGCAGGGCTATACGACGCGCCGCCAGCGCACGGTCCGCAGATAATCGAGATCTGCGGTACCGAACCGGACAGCATGACATTACTGTAAAAGACGCTGGCATATCCCGCGAGGCTGTCGATTCCCTCCTGCACGCGGGCGCCGCCGGAATCGTTGATGAAGATGAACGGGCTGCCGGTTTTGAGCGACAGGCGCATCATGTCGACGATCTTGGCGCAGTGCACCTCGCCGGCTGTGCCGCCGAGCACGGTGAAGTCCTGGCTCGCCAGATGTACGGTACGGCCATCGATGGTCGCGCAACCCGTGACAACCCCATCCGCCGGAACCTCCTTGTCGGCCATGCCAAAGTACGTGGAACGGTGGCGCGCGAAGATGCCAATCTCCTGAAAGCTGTCGTGGTCGACCAGCTTGGCGATGCGCTCGCGCGAGGTCAGCTTCTTCGACGCATGTTGCTTGTCGATGCGCTCCTTGCCGCCGCCTTGCTGAATCGCCTTGCGCTTGTCGTGGAGATTCTTGAGCCGCGTTTCAATGCTGTTGGGAGTGGCTGCAACCGCTTCTGTCGCCATAAGACTCCTATCTCCGGTGCCGCCGGGACCGGAACAGTTGTCGCAATCAAAGTTATCCAGTCGGGGATGCTTTCCAGCCGTTCTCGCAGATGCAACGACAGGCCGTTGCTCCAGCCGTAGTCCGTCCCGTAAAAGCTGCAGTTCCAGATCGGCCTAAATGCGGAGAACCTGCGAGCACAAGCTTATTTGTATTGAATATCGGCAAGGGGCGTGTCATCAGTTACGGGAGTCACGTTTTTGTGTGACCGAGGGATGACCGGAGCGTGACGTTGATTCCGACATGAAAAGCTCCTCCTGCAGCCGCCGTGTCCGGCGCCGCAGGAGGAGAGTTGGTGCTGCCGTTACCTTCGCTCGACCGCTAGTTCACGGTGATGTTGAACGGCGGCGAAGGAATGCCGTTGGCCACTACATAGAGCTCGCTCGGACCGGTTTCCATATTGGCCGGCACGTCGAAGTGGGTGTAGGTCGGGATGTTCTTGGTCGCCACCGCCATGGTGCTGTGGTCGTGCGTCTTGGCGTAGAAGACGTGGCCGGTAGAGTTGTTGACGATGCGCACCAGCGGATAGTTGGTGGCCGTTTCAAACTCGTCGCCAAAGTTGTCCGCCTGCGACAGTCCGTTGAACTGCTTGCCAAACACAACGTAGGTCTGGCCGCGAGTTACGCTGGCAGGACAGGTGAGAATGAACGGCGCCCAGGGCTGGAGATAGGTGCCGGTGCTGGTGTAAACCTGCGATCCGTTATACAGCACCTCGCCGGTGGGCAACACGATCATGCTGCCGCCAAAAGTATTGGCGGTGGCCGTGAAGGTGCTGCCATTGTATTCGTACAGCGTGCCGGAATTGCCTTCTACCAGAACCCTGCCATTGGGCAGCAACACAGCAAAGTTATCGCCAGCCTGATCGCCATTGGGGAAGTCAGGTCCTGGAGTCCAGGTGCCGGGGTCGGTCGAGGTGGCTCCCGGAGTGTAAACCGATGTGAACCCCGTCTGCTCGCCCTGGTGAGTGGCGCCCGTAGCGAAGACGCTTCCGTTGGGCATCAGAATGCCCGGTCCGGTTTCTCCCGGAGGGCAGTAGGTTCCGCCGCCATATGGAATGCAGCCCACTTCCGGCGGACCTTGCAGGTTGGCGATGGTGCTGCCGTCCGAAATCCACATCTGCTCCGAGGTGATGTAGCGCTCGGAGTTGGGATTGTCGAGAACATCCCAGGTCAGAATGGTGCCGTCGGGCATCAAGGTCCAGCCCTCCTCGGCAAACCAGTCAGCCTTGCCGGTGGAGGCCATCGGCGTCCACACCAGAGTAGTGGGATCCAGCTCCGCCATCCGCGTATCGAATTTGCGCCCGATCAGGAAGTGGCCATTGGGCAGAATTGCGGAGGGCGAATCGCCGATGTACTCCCAGCCCACGGGCGGAGTCAGGTTGGTCCAGGTATTGGCGACGGGATCGTAAATGTCTCCCAGGTTGGTGAACGAGAATTGGCCAAAGTTATATTCGCCGCCTTCAATCAGAACTCGGCCATCGGCTAGGGTCGCCGAGGCGAAGGCATAGGGATCGTAGCCGGCGGGCAGGCTGGCTACCTGCGTCCACGTGCCGTTGACATAACTGCCGGTGATATCGGGAGTCAACTTCCACCAGTCCTGTCCCTGGTTGCCTTGGGCAAGAACGGTGCCATCGGTTAACAGGAAGACGATGCCGGCGCCATCCGGCGGCTGGTTATTGAGGTTGGTCAGAGTCTGTGCCGGCAACATAACGCTGGCCAGCAGGAGCATTGCAACAGCAGCGAGCGATTTCTTCGTCAAGACACACTCCTCTTATTTCTCTAAATTCGCGAAAACCGCAACTACAGCACACGAGGGCCTGGGTGAACCATCCGAGCGGCAGCCCTGGTCACAGGCGCTGGATGTCAATGCTGAAAACTCTTTGGGGAGTGGCAGCAAAGCGGTGCGAGCTCGGCAAACAAAGTGACAGAATTTTCCTTCAAGGGGCAAGTCGTGTCAATCACTTTGAGATCGCAACCCATGAAAATCCGCGTTCACAACGGCTGCGGTAGTACCTGCTGCGGCAGTGAAGCTTCGGTGGCGGATCACGGGTCAGCTCAAATCAACCCTTTGTTCTATTGGGGGTGGAGCGCCCCTTAAGGCGTGCATCAACAGCCGCGTTTCAAGACGCGCTTTAGCGGCTGAGCTGATCGATACCATTACCTCAGCGGCTGAAGCCGGGTGTCCAGGGAAAGCGCTCCATGCACGCCTGAAAGGCGTGCTCCACCCTGGCAGAGTTTGCAGCTGAGCTACGATCGAAGCTTCTGCCGGGTTGACCGCCTCCGGCAACACCTGCCACTCAGCCGGCCAACATGGGACTGCCCTTTGCTGGTCGCTTCAACGAATGCCTTTTCATGGGCTTCAAAGATGTGTATGCTTTTCTGCGTCTACCACCACATTCATCAGTAGCTTTGCCGGGCCCGCTCGCAGGTCACGGCTGCGGACAGAGTCCAGCTCCGCGGCGTGAACCACTTATGTTTGCAACTTAATCTTCGCAGGATCGAACAGATCGAGGGTTGGCGGCATGATACGAAGAATCGATTCCATGACCATTACGCGGCAGGTGTTGTCTTTCCTGCTCAGCTTCAGCGTGACCTTGAGCGTCATCGGCTTTGACGGCTGCAAGAAGTCGGAGCAGCAGTCGAACGAGGCGCAACAGAACCAACAGGGACAGCCGCCGGCGACCACGAACGCGGCTCCCACAGCGGACCAGCTTTATCAGTTGGTCGCTCCCATCGCGCTTTTCCCCGACAACCTGCTGGCGCAGGTGCTCGCTGCCTCGACCTATCCCAACGAAGTCAGCGACGCCTACACCTGGCTGCAGCAGAATTCGAGTCTTAAGGGACAGCAGCTGATGGAGGCGGCCAACAATCAGTCATGGGATCCCAGCGTTAAGGGCCTGACGCAATTTCCCGACGTTTTGAATCAGATGGCCACGAACCTGTCGTGGACGTCGGCGCTGGGCGACGCCTACTACAACTATCCGACCAGCGTGATGAATGCGGTGCAGGTCATGCGCCAGCGCGCGCAGCAGTCCGGCAATCTCAAGAGTAACCAGCAACAGACTGTCACGGTGCAGAATCAGGCGCCAGGAGGCGCGCCGACACCGGCGCCGGCATCGTCCGCCCAGGCTACTGGGACGGCCGCAGCAGCACAAGCTCCTGCGTCCACAACCGCTCCCGCTCCAGCGCCGCAGACGACGGTCATTGTTCAGCCGCCGCCGCAGACGATCATCATTGAACCCGCCCAGCCCACCGTTGTTTACGTGCCCGCTTACAATCCGGCGGTTGTCTATGGCGCGCCCGTGCCGGTGTATCCCGGCTACTCCACCGGTGCGCTGGTCGCGACCAGCCTGATCTCGTTTGGCGTGGGAGTGGCTGTGGGCGCGGCGATCGGCGGAGGAGGCTGCTGCGGCTGGGGATGGAATTCGTGGAACTGCGGCTGGCACAACAACACCGTGGTTTACAACCACAACACCTACATTTCGAACTCGAATACCTTCGTCAACCGTAACTACAACAACGTTAACGTCAATAACTTCAACCGCAACAACGTCAACGTCAACAACGTCAACCGGAACAACATTAACGCCAACAATTTCAACGCCAACAACGTCAACCGCAACAACCTCAATAACAACAATTACCGCGCCAACAACTTCAACAACAGCAACTACAGCACGCCGAAATTCAATCAGAAGTACGATGCGCCGCAGTATCAGAATAAGAACCTTGGCGGCCAGCAAGGCAATCTCGGGCAAAACCGGGGCGGCGAGCAGGGCTTCAATCAGAATCGCAATCAGCAAGGGAACCTCGGCCAGAACCGCAATCAGCAAGGGAACCTCGGCCAGAACCGAGGCCAGCAGCCCAACTTCAACCAGCAGAACCTGGGCCAGAACCGCAATCAGCAGAACCCCGGACAGCAGAACCGGCAGAACTTCGGCCAGAATCAAAACCAAGGTCTGCGCAACGATGGTTCACGCGGCTATGGCCAGCAGCCGCAGCGCGGGGCCGGCAACAGCGCCTTCGGTGATTACGGCTCCGGCGGCAATGCCCGGACCAATAGCGCCCGTGGCCAGCAAAGTCTGGAGGCCTCGCGCGGCGGAGGCGGGAACTTCGGCGCTAACCGCGGCGGTGGTGGCGGCGGCGATCGTGGCGGCGGACTCCGTCGCTAGGCAGCAGTGGTGAGAGGGAACACGAAATCAACGCAGGAGAAATGAACTGATGCTATCGACATCCCCTATTCCATCCGCCTCCCCGCTGCACTCGACCCGGTTCTCGACCGCCACGATGCTCGCCGTACTCATGACGCTTTTGCTCGTCACTGCGCCCGTATCTTTCGCACAGCAGAGCAACGAGCAGACGTTTGCCTCGCCGGGAGCAGCTGTGCTGGCGCTTTACAATGCCGCCAAGAATCACGACGATCAGGCAGCGGCTGCGATCTTCGGTTCGAACGCCAACGACATCCTGCATACCGGGGATGAAGTCGCCGACAAGAATATGGCGACGAACTTTGTCGCGCACTACGACAAGATGCATCGCGTCGTGCTTGAGCCGGATGGCGACGCAATCCTCTATATCGGCGCAGAAAACTGGCCGTTCCCGATTCCCATCGTCAAGAACAGCGGTGGCGCCTGGTATTTCGATACCGAAGCCGGCAAGAAGGAGATCCTCTTTCGCCGCGTCGGCCGGAACGAAAACGATGCCATCGACATACTGCACTCGCTGGTGAACGCGCAACTGGACTACGCTTCGCAACCGCACGATGGCGAAGCGGTCGGGCATTATGCGATGAAGTTCATCAGCGACGACGGCAAGCAGAACGGACTGTATTGGAAGACGACGGATAGCGAAGAGCCCAGCCCGATCGGGCCGCTGCTGGTCACAGCGGCTGGTGAGGGCTACGCGATGAAGCAGGGGCAGCCCACTCCGTACCACGGCTATTACTACCGTATGCTGACCAAGCAGGGGGCTGCGGCCAAGGGCGGTGCGAAAGATTATGTTGCCAACGGCCAGATGACAAAGGGATTTGCGTTTGTAGCTTATCCTGCCGAATACCGCAACTCCGGCGTGATGACGTTCATTGTCAATCAGGACGGCGTGGTCTATGAGAAGGATCTCGGACCCGATACCGCGAAGATCGCGGCTGCCATGACCGATTACAACCCGGACAAGACGTGGAACAGGGTGGACTAGGCGGAGTAATTTGAAATTGTGTAAGGCTTTGTGTCAGGGCACGATGGAAGGCGTGCCCTGATCGGCTTATGGGCAAGTCTTGTTCGCTTCCCTATACGCTGTTTTGACACGCGGGATGCATGCAGGCGCAAGCGATCTCCACGTCCCGCGATCCGGCATCGCGGCAAGAGTCGCTACAGTACTTTTGCCCCTGCGGGACGGTGCAATTGCACGGTTCGTGGGCGCAGGTTTGGGCTTCTTTTTCTGCCATCACTGTTTTTCCTTGCTGAAGTTTTCAAGGTGCGAAACGGCACCCTGGCGATTTGGATTGCCGACCGCACGGCATTGTTGCCTGTGGGGTGGGAGAAAGTCAAATTACGCTTGGCTCTGGCAGTGGCTGAGCCGCAAGAGCAGGCACCTCTGGCAGTCCAAGAGGCACGGTGAAGTAAAAGGTGCTGCCGCGTCCGGGCTCGCTCTCCAGCCAGATTCTGCCTCCCATTAGCTCCACCAGTCGCTTGCACACCGACAGGCCAAGGCCGGTGCCGCCGTATCTCCGCGTGGAGCTGCCGTCGCTTTGGGTGAAGGGCTCGAAGATGGCAGCGTGTTTCTCGGCTGGGATTCCAATGCCGGTGTCGGAGATTGCGAACACGCATTCTGCGGTATGGTCGCTCTGGGAGCCGCAGCTCACGTTCACGATCACCTTCCCCAGATGAGTGAACTTGATGGCGTTCCCGACGAGATTGACGAGCACCTGCCGCAAGCGCTCCGGATCGCCCAGAACTATCGTGGGCAAATCAGAGCTGACTTGATAACGCACTTCCAGCCCCACCTGCTGGGCCTGGAAAAGGAACGGCCGCAGGGTCTGCTTCATTGTCTCGTGCAGATTGAAGTTCGCCCGATTCAGCGTCAGCGCGCCGGATTCCGTATTCGTGAAGTCGAGCAACTTGTCGATCATTTCCATCAGGGCACTGCCGGAGGATTGGATGGTCAGCAGATACTCTCGCTGCTCGGCGTCAAGCGTGGTGTCCAGAGCCAGGTCCGTCATGCCCAGGATGCCGTTCATGGGAGTGCGCAGCTCATGGCTGATGTTGGCGAGGAATTGACTCTTGGCGCGAGTTGCTGCCTCGGCGGCTTCTTTCGCTCTTAGCAGCTCCCTTTCGGCGCGTTTCTGTACGCTAATGTCATTGGCGATGGTGGAGATGCCCAATACCCTGCCAGTTTTGTCGGTAATGGCGGAGACCGCCAGAGAGACGGCAATACGGTGGCCATCTTTGCGCACACAGACGGATTCGAACCGTGGGATCTGTTCGCCCCGAACGACTTTCGCGATGACCTCGGGAACTTCGTACAGCTTTTCTGGAGCAACCAGCATGGAGATGTGCTGGCCGATGGCATCGTTCGCAGCATAGCCGAAGATTTTTTCCGCACCCGGGTTCCAGGAGACGATAGTGCCGTCGATGGTCTTGCCCATAATGGCCGAAATGGACGAATTAACGATCGATGCCAACTGGGAGTTGATCCTCTCCGCTTGTTTATGTTCTGTAACGTCGCTGAGAATACCGTCGGCGAAGAGCACTCCATCCTGCCGGAAGGTTCGCAAGGAACGGTTGCGAACCCAGATCCACTGGTCGTCCTTGCGGCGCATACGATACTCGACATCGAAAGGCCGGCCCTCGAAAAACAGGGCATGATAGCTTTGCGTAACCAGAGGAAGATCGTCGGGATGAATGCGGGAGATGCGCAATTCTCTGCCGCCTCCTAGTACTTCGTCAGGGCTGTATCCCAGGATTTCTTCGATGTTGCGGCTGACGTAAGTGACCTGCCGTTCGGAATCCATGGTCCAGGTGACATCGGGCAAGTTGGCCAGCAGCCGGCGGTACTGCACTTCACTCTTGCGCAGTTCTTCCTGCGCCCGCTTCTGGGCGCTGAGGTCGATGCCAACACTGAGCACATAGGGCTCGTTGCCTTCAAGAATGCGCACGCCGCTAAAGTAGCAGGGTATTCTTTGTCCGGACTTGGTTAGCCACTCGGCTTCCATCTCCGCATGGCCGGTGCTCCAGGCCTCGCCCATTATTTTGGGAACCAGCTCGCGGTATTCTTCCGTCAGCGTCTCGACCCCGTCCATCCGCAATAATTCGTCCCCGGAATAGCCCAGGGTGTTTTGGAAGCGGGAGTTCCATCGCTTCACCCTGTGATCGCGGCCCACAATGCAGGCCAGGCCGGGCATGTTCTCGATCAGGTTCTCGAAGTTGGTTTTCTCGTGCTTGAGCAGTTCGACATCGAGCTCACGGCGCCGCAGAATGAGCACGGCGATGACGAAGCTCACGGCTGTGCAATACCCAATCGTGATGAAGTGGCATTTCCAGCGAGAAATATGCGGGAAGATAGCAGTCTGGACGACATAATAGACGGTCGTAGCAACCGCTGCGGCTAGGGCGACCCAAGTCGCTTTGACGAAGTGAGAACTCTTGCGCATCGCTGGAACGGAGACGTCACACCCGGGCCAGATGTCTCCGCCTCCAGAGTAAGAAAAGAATGCTCCGCCATCCTGTGACGCAGCTCACAAATAATCGGGTTTTGCGCCCAAGGTTGTACTTATTCCGCTTCGGCAACGGCGGTAACGGCGGGCGCGGGGGCGGGTTTGGCGCGGCGCACGAAGCGTATTGCCGACGACATCTCCTGCGACGGCTTTTCGAGGAACTGATACATCACCCAGGCGGCCCACATCGACGCGGCAACACCGATTACGTCGAGCAGTCCAAGATAGTAGCTGGAATACGGCAGCCAATGCGACAGCAGGCCGATGACACTGACTCCAATCGGCAGATGCAAAAGGTAGAGCGAGTAGCTCACATCGCCAACCCGGTCCATCACGCGACTCTCCAGCGTAGCGAAGCCGATCAGTAATCCCGTGGGCACGGCGACCAGCGGCACCAGCCACCCGGAAAGCCTCGACATCGCGAGCACCATGACCGCGATCAGCCCCAGCATCTCGCGCTTGCGGATGAGCTCCGAGCGATACTGAAAGACGAACACGCCGATCAGAAACACCGGCAGGTAGTGGAAGACCAGTCTGTCCCAGTAAACCGTGAAGTACGCCGCCATCATGGCTGAGATGGCAACGAACCGCAGCCATTTGCGTGCGCTCACCAGCATTGGCAGGGCCAGGCCGATCAGCAGATACCACTGAAACTCGATGGCCAGGGTCCAGTAGACGACATTGATCCACTTCACATGCGCGAGGTCGTTCAGGTAACCGAAGTGCAGCAGAAGGTCGCGGCCGGTGACCGTCATCCGTGGAATGTGGAAGAGCGGCACCAGTATGAAGTTGGTCGCCAGGATGGTGATTGCGATGGACGCCAGATAAGGCGGATACAGGCGGACATTGCGCTTTAGCAGAAAGCGCGGATAGTCGCGCAGCGCGTAGCGCGAGCGATAGAGGCTCCAGGGAATGACAAATCCGGAGATGACAAAGAAGATGTCGACGCCGAGGTAGCCGTACTTGCCGGAGGGTCCGAGGTATTTTCCCTGGCCGGCAACAAAATGACCCCAGGCAACCGCCAGCGCAGCAAAGGCGCGCAGGGCGTTGATAATGCCAATTCGTTGCTGAGGACGAGAGGTCTCCACTTTACAGCTATGTTAAACGGACGAGCCGGTTTCCCGTCAAACAAGTGTCACGGGAGTGTGTGATTCATAAACAAAAGATGAGGATCGACCGGGGCGTGCGGTCACGGCTGCGATGCCTCGGCGCACTGCGAAATCGTTGGGCTGGAATTTGCTATAGGCTCTGCGAAGCGACTGAACGTCTGATCGATCGACTACAATATTGCTAAGGTGATGCCTATGAAGTACCGCCCATTCGCTTCCTATGCGGGACCGATGTTTTTGTCTCTATTGGCCTTGTGCCTGGTTCTGCCTGCCGTGGCCGACGACCGCGGTGAAGGCAAGCTCGATCCCTCGCAACCGCAAGGCATCACAGTTGACGAAATCGTGCAGAAGTTCGCTGCCAAAGAAAAACAGTTCAAGATCGCACGCGAGCAATATACGTATACGCAGGATGTCACGATCCAAACGCTGGACGGCAACACGGTCGATGGTCAGTATCATCAGGTCAGCGATATTCTCTTCGACGACAACGGGAAGCGCATCGAACAGGTGACCTTTGCTCCGCAGTCGTCGCTGGAAAAGGTCATCATGACCGAGGCGGACTACGACGACATCCGCCATCGGCTGCCCTTCGTCCTGACCAGCGATGATATTGGCAAATATCAAGTGCTCTACATTGGCCGGCAGAAGGAAGATGAGCTGGGAACCTACGTCTTCGATGTCGCACCCAAGCAAATGGAGAAGGGCGAACGCTATTTTCAGGGCCGAATCTGGGTTGACGATCACGACCTGCAGATCGTCAAGGTCTATGGCGAAACTGTTCCCCAAGTCCACAATCCGAAACACCCCGAGAAAGAGAACCTCTCCCCGAAATACACCACCTGGCGCGAACAGATCGACAACAAGTACTGGTTCCCGACCTACACCTACGCCCAAGATACGCTGCACTTCAGCAATGAAGATGTCGAAATGCGCTACATCGTGAAATACAGGAACTACAAGCGCTACGGAGCCAAGTCGCGGATCACGTATGAGGGACAGGAGATCTCGAAGGGAGACGCGCAGCAGCCCAGCGGAACAACGCCGCCGCCGAAGCAATAACAGCAGCGCCGTTCGTTCGTCTGTAATCCTTGCTTTTGAGTTTGTTCTGACAAGTACGGGCCCTGCCTGCTGCCATTCCGGCGAAAAGCGAAAGGCGAAGAGCGGCCTTTTCTACGCCACCCGAGCGGCCGAGCGTTGAGCGGCACGCTGCAAAAAGCGCTTCATCACATTGGCCCACATTACTTTCTTGCGTTCGGCGCTTTCCTTGGTCACGCGTCCCTGCAAGAACATCTGCAGCAGAACCTTCATTCTCAGCGCGGTCAATAGCCCTTGCTCCTGCGAGCTTATTCCATAGGCTTCGGTGAAAGCGTCCTGCACAACGGAAATGAGGTCACGGTTGCAGAAAGGATATTTCTCCAGCGCCTCGACGGTGGCGAGAAAGACCGCTACGTCCATAAGCGACGGGCCTTGACGAGCAAGAGTCGCGAATTCGCAGAAACCAACTCCGTCCTCGGAGACCAGTACGTTGAGCGGCACGAAATCCTGCAGCCTGGCCGAGAAGCGCATCGGCCGCTTCTGCTTGCTGAAGGCGCATTTGGCGCTCATGAGAATGGCCTCGGTCGAGTCCTCCGGCAGCCCATCTTTTTGCGCCCTGGCACAAAGCTTCTCCATGTCGGTCAGCAAACTGTCGCTGTCGATCACAGACGGCACACCTGCCGTCGCCTTGTGAAACTGTTGCAGCCACTCGCCGGCTTGCCGGGCAGCCAACTGCAGCAATCGATGATTGCCATTATCCGGAAGCAATGCGACCTTCATGATAATGCTCTGCAATGGCAAACCATGAACCTTGGTGCTGACCACGGCACCAAGTTCGGAAAAGTCGCCCACCGGCCGCGGGATTCCCCTCAACTTGCGACGCTTGGCGGTTTGATGAACGAACTGAAGATTCTGAGTCTCGTTGCGCGCCAGCTCCTGCGCGCTGCGCTGACCCGATTTTCCGCGGTAAATCCTGACGTTTACCCGTTCGCAGGCATCGGGAAAATCGAGCACGATTTCATAAATGTAGTGATCGGACTTGGGTGTGTGCCCAACCACGCGCGCGGACCTTACCTCCGAATATTGTGGAAAGTAACTGGACCCCGAACTGCGTAGCTGATCAACGATATGGTCGAGAGGGCTGTCGGCCATTCATTCTCCCCGGGATTCGGACACGCCCATCGCGTCCGGACATGATCTCTTATAGTGAGATGCATGATGGGGTTCAAACGCAAGGAAGCGGTGTTGCTCCAACTCCGTTTTGGCCGAATTTGGCGCGGGCAGCTTATTTTCAGACAGTTGGAGCGTTCGGAGAAACTGCTTTGCTGACGCTGTGCGGGCCAGGTTGGTACTTTGATGCACAGTTTGGCGCGATGCGGACACACCGGAACGGGTAAGCGTCGAAAGGCAGATCTTCCGTGACAAATTTGACCAGCCCCCGATTTACGCTCACACCCTAGTGTGATTGGAATCACAGCATCGGGGTAAGATAGTTTGGCATAACACTTCCATGAAACCTCTGGTCTCCCGGTCCAATATCCTGAAGGTCTCCGCAGAGTTGAAGAATGCTCTGGAAACAGCCGGCCGCAAGGAACGCTTTTCGCCTTCTCAGATTCTGTTTCAAGAGGATGGCGGCAATGTGGGCGTGTTCCTCGTGAGCAAGGGCAAGGTGCGTATGAGCGTTAAAGACCTGCCCAAGCTCGACCGGACATTCTCCTTCGGCTCGCTGCTGGGCTTGCCTTCAACCTTCACCAGTCATGCCTATAGCCTGACGGCGACGGCCGTAAGCGAAGTGGATACGGTTCACGTCTCGCAGGAAGATTTCCTGCGCATCATGCGAGAGCAGTCGGAACTGTGCCGCGAGGCAATGGGAATGCTGGGACGCGAGGTTAGCTTCATTCAGGGAGCGCTCAGCGAACGGCGTAAACAACTGGCCGCCAGAAAGTTTGCCTTGAGCGAAGCGCTGGTGTCGTAGAAGCCCGTTCCATCAAGCGAACCTCTCAACCCAGTAGTAGGCCGGTTTGAATTAGAGTTCATTTCAAGATCGTCAGGCTTGTATCGGGGCGCGACTTCAGTCGTGTCGCACTGCGCGCGCTGTTTCCTCCATTGTTGACCCTACGCCTTCCGCCCATTAGACCATGCTTACATCCATGCAAATACCTTCCTGGCGCTTGAGTTGCTGCGATTTCCTGAATACGATGCGGACTATGCATTTTCGCAGACTGTGTGCGCGGAGCTTCCAAGTATGGGTTGTCGTCATCGCCGTTGTCCTTGCCAGCGGACAAGTACTGGCACAAAAACCGGCGGAGCAGCCTCCCGCGCAACAACTACCGGATGAGCCGGGCGCGGCGCAACGCCGGTCCAGCCCGGCGCAGCCGACAGGAATTGTGATTGGCGAGGAGCCGGTCGTTACGCTGCAGCGTCCGCCGGTCACCGACCGCGTTAAGCCACAGTTTCTGCAAGCCATTTTTCTGCCGGGACGAGGCATGGCCGTGCTGCAGATCAAAGCTAATCTTCCCGGCAAAGGCGAGATCGATGTGCTGAATGCGCCTCCGCTGGCGGAAGCCGAGCAGTTGCTGAACAAGCAGGACGACGAGTTTGGCAATGAGATCTTCAAGATCGGCGGCGCCATCCTGCTGCCCTTTGCGAACCGGATTCGCGGCGATCCCTCGCCCGACGGCAAGACCATCACAACCATCATTCTCGGCAGGAAGATTACGCTGCCGGCAAATTGGAGCGGCAGCCAGCCCGGAGCGGAGCGGCACTCGATCCACGGCCTGATGCGGAAGTCGCATTTTGAGGATGTCGTCAGCCGCAATGGGGTGGAGAATTCGGCTGTCAGCGCCAAGCTGCATGCCGGCAACTTCGACGATCACTGGTTCGCCGACACCGACGTCGAGGTCGAGGCCACGCTCAGCCACGATGCCTTCGAAATGACGGTCACGGCGAAGAACGCCGGACCCGGGCTGGTGCCCATAGGCATTGGCTGGCATCCCTACTTCGTTCTGCCCGGTGGCGATCGCGCAGACGTTCGCTTACACATTCCCAGCGAGACGCGCGCCATCATGAACAATTATGACGATACTTTTACAACCGGGCAGCGGATGTCGGTTAAAGCAACGCCTTACGACTTCTCCGCGCCCGACGGCCGGCCCCTGGGCGCGCAATACCTTGATGACAACTACTCCAATCTTCTGCACAACGCGCCCGACCAGACGGTGTCGGAGATCATTGATCCGGCCGCCAAATATGGCTTGCGGCTGATAACGCTTTCCCCGAAGATCAGGTCCATTCAGGTTTACGCGCCGCCCGATAAGAATTTTGTTGCTATTGAGCCGCAGTTCAATTTACCTGATCCTTACAACAAGAACTGGGGAAGCACGGATACCGGCATGGTGCTGCTCCAGCCGGGAGAGTCGGTCTCGTGGCGCGTTCGTCTGGAGTTGTTCACGCCGAAAGAATAAGGTGAGCCATGCATCGTCTTGCCGTCAAAACGCACAAGAAGCGCGAGGTCATCGACATCACGCAGAAGCTGGAAGCGATCCTGTGGAAGCACTATGCCGACAAGACCGGCATCTGCCACCTGAATCTTCTGCACACCACCGCCGCGCTCACCACCTGCGATCTCGATCCCGGCACCGATCTCGATATGCTGGACGCCTTCGACATCATGGTTCCCAAGCTGGACTATCGTCACGAACACAATCCCGAGCACGTGCCGGATCACATTCTGTCGGCGATGATCGGCACGTCGGCGCAATTGGCGGTTGAAGCGGGACTGCTGCTGCTGGGCACGTGGCAGCGCGTGGTGCTGATTGAGCTGGACGGCCCGCGCGAGCGCGAACTCGTCATGTCGCTAGCGGAGACGGTGTAGGTTCCTTTGATTTACTTCCGCGCCAGCTTTGCCCGTTCCACGTAGCGCAGGGTTCGCACATCCACGCGAATCAGCTCACCGAGTGCGATGAAGAGCGGTACGCGTATCACGGCGCCGTTCTCCAGCGTAGCTTCTTTCAACGTACTGTCCTGTTGCGCGTGAGCCGCGGGAGCGGTGTCGACGACTCGTGCCTCGACCACGTCGGGGAAGATGACGCTGATCGGCTGGTCGGCGAAGAACTCTACGGGAAGCTGCATTCCCGGCTCGAGGAATCTGGCGGCCGGGCCGACGAGGGCGAGCGGGATCAGAATTTGGTCGAAGCTTGTGGGATCCATGAAGGTGCAACCGTCCACATCGGCAAAGAGGAACTCCATGTTACGGCGGTCGAGTTCGAGATTCTCCAGCCGCTCCTGCGGTCGGAAGTGCGGCTCCCACAGGCGTCCGCTGATGACGTTGCTAAGCCTGGTCCTGACGACACCGCCCATCTTGGCCGCGCCGGCCTTGGAATCAACCTCCAGCACCTTGTAGATCTGTCCCTCCACACGGACAGCCGATCCGGACTTTAGTTCCGATGCGAGTACCATGACTGAAACTCCCGTAGAAGACGCGATGGAAGAAAGCTATCGCGGGTGGAGACATGACGCAGTGATGGCGGTCACGGGGAAATGCTCACGACCAACTGTCAGCACCCTCAGAATCGGAGCATGGCATTGCATTCGCGAGTCATTTTGGAACAATTAGTGTCAGTCCCTTCACTTCAGAAAAGTGCCGCAGATTGAAGGTAGCCAGACTGCTACGCCGCTCCAACGCTGTCGCCGCGACAATGACATCGTAGAAACCGATCATCTTGCCCGACGATTCCAATTCTGCCCAGATGTGTGCGTGTTCGTACGCCGTTTGTTCCGTGTAAGGAATGATCGGCAGAGCCTCCAGAATTGCTTCGAGATAGCTCTGCCGCCTGCCCCTATGAGGCTGGGAGGCGCGCTCCACGCCGTGCCAGAGTTCGGCCACGGTAATGGCGGCGATTTCGAATTGCTCATCCGGCCTGGACGCTACCCATCCGTGCAGGTCGAAGGCGCCTCGTTCGCCGTTGACAATGACATCGGCGTCAAGGATTATCGCCATCGATCAACCGGGGCTTTCAGAGTCTTATGAGCGCTGCGAAGATCGCGCCGCCAGGCCCTGCGGTCCTGGTCGCTTAACCGAGCCTTCGCCAGGGCTTCAGCCAGATCGCGGCCGGTACAGACCTTCTCACTGTCCGGAACCAGTCGGGCGACCGGTGATCCGTTTCTCAACAGTATAAAGGTGACGTCCTGGTAGTGCGCACGGTTAACGCAGTCAGCGAAGTTGCGCGCTGCGTCGGTGACGCTGATAGTAGTTTTTCTCACAAAATCATATTATCAGATTTTATGCATGTGCGCTGGCCGCAAAGAGCAGCTCTACCCAAAATCCCTAGTCGACAATCCTTCTAAACGATCACTTCCGCCGAGCGATGCTCCAGCTCGTGGGCCACGGCGATGGACAGGCGCCGTATGCCTTCGCGAATCTGCTCCGGCTGAGCGTTGGAAAAATTCAGGCGCATGTGCGAACCCGTGTCGCGGTTGGGGAAAAACGGGTCTCCCGGCACGAAGGCGACGTTCTGGCGCAGCGCCAGGTCCAG